>JALVXQ010000301.1 GCA_027038255.1 Sulfurimonas sp.
CAATCATATCGATGATATAGTTTTGCACCTGCTCCATCAAAAAAGTGACTTCAGATAAAAATTCATTTAACAACGCTTCATCCACAGAACCCGAAGAGTCAATGGCAATCACCAAGCGAAAGGTTTGTGAACTGCTTGAAGGCAAATATATTCCCTGATAGAGCAGTTTTTTTGAAGGCGGCATCATCACATAATCATCTCTGAAATACTGTTCAAGTGCCTCACGCAGTTCACTTCGCCAGTCCACTTTACCAAAATCTTCAATGTCAAAAAAACGCTCCATCGACTCTGGAGCTTCACCCATTTTCATTTGGGATTCTAAAAGAGAGATGGCTTCTTCGGCTAAAAGCTGTTCTTGGAGCAGTTCCTCTTGTTCCTGCTTTTCATTCTCTTTTTGCTCTACATCATCTGCATTGTCCGCTTCATACTCCAAATTTTCATCTTCACGCAGGATGTCATCTTTGAGCTCAGCATATATCTCTTCAGCATACATTCCACTGAAACGTTTTCTATACTGCGCACCCTGCGGCATATTCATGCCATTTTGTAAAAGCATATCATTAATGGCAATGTCTGTTGCCATCTGCCAGAGCCAGCCACTTCTGTTGTTCTTGCGATTATCATGCGCTAACACCTGATGCATCGCACCGTTTGCCAAAAGAAACTCTATTTCGCAAAGCTCCAGGTCAGCCAGATACTCCTCTCGATACTCCAACTTTTTGCCGTCACTCTTAAAACTCTCCAAATTATCATTGATCAAAAGTTCCAGCTTTGAGGCCAAAGTCCCAAAATAAGGGTAATCGACTAAAAGTTTCGCTTTCGCTTGAGAGATTTTTTCTTCTGCTTTCATAATTACTTACTTTATGCCAAAAGATAAGCGAACTTTTGCACCCACGCTTTAAAGTTCTCTGACTGCTCCATTGTCACACCATTTTTTTGCAACTCCTGCACTATCATCACAGCAAACTCCGGCTGCATATCCAAAGTATAGGCAAGCAGATTTTCCAAGGATTTCTCATTCGGATTTTGCAAATATTTGCTGACAAGTCCGCTCCCCAGCGCATAGAGTACATCCACGCCCTCACTCTGTTCATGCAGCTCCCCGAGAAGTATCCCATCAATGTCCGGCAATCTGTCTGCAACACGTAAAAAACTTAAAAAGCTTACCGCCACCTCACGCCCGACTGCACCGCTTATGACATCAAGCAGCAGATTTGCCTCGACCCCACTTTGTAAGATACTATGCACATACGCCCAGCTTCTCGGTGTTGCAAAACTCTTCTGCTGCGATTTGGCATCAAAGGTAAAAAGGTGCTCATTTTTGTAAGAGATGTATGCAATTATGCGGCTATCCAGTGCATTTTTGTATGCCCATTCACGCCAGTCATCTACACTCACTTCCAGTTCAAAATGGACAAACCTGTTTGCTAAAGGTGCAGGCATTTTATAAGTCACTCCTCTGTCTCCTTCACGATTTCCCGCAGCAACTATTGCCCAGCCTTCCGGCAGAACATACTCCCCTACCCGTCTGTCTAAAATAAGCTGATAGGCAGAAGACTGCACCGCTGGAGCGGCAGAGTTGAGCTCATCCAAAAAGAGTATGCCCTCTCCCTCGCGTGGTAAAAATGCAGGTGCTGCCCAGAGTGCCGTATGATTCTCTTTATCGTAAAAAGGAATACCTTTAAGGTCAGTTGGATCCATCAAAGCCAAACGCAGATCTATAAAACCAAGCTCTTTTTCCTCTGCTATCTGCTTGACTATAGAGGATTTTCCAATACCCGGAGCACCCCAGAGAAAAGTCGGTACTTTTTGAGCAACCAAGGCTTCAAGGCTCTTTTTAAGATTTTTTGCCTGCATTATAACCATCCTATATTTTGACTTTGAATTGCTTTACCAAAAGCTTCGTTTGTTTTAACAGCTCTCTCAAAACGTCTATCAAGTTGGAGCTGATAGAGAATATCTACAGGTGTACTTGTATTACAAGCTAGTGCACCCAATATCTCAGCATTACCAGCTGCATAGAGTTTTTCTAAAATACTTTGTGGCGCAGCAGCATTTTGTGCCAAAGAGAGATGATTTTTTTCATCTTTATATGCCTCTTCTAAAATCGCACTGCCCACGCTGGCGTTTTTATAAAGTGCTTGCGTGTAAGAGTCGTTGTGGAGTGCAAAAAGTTTTTCTGTTAGCTCTGAACTCAACTGAGCATTATGCACTAAGGAGAAAAAAACTTCTTCACTGCCTAAATCGAAAAGTTTTATTTGCATCTCCTCACGCAGACTCTCATTAAGAGCAAGAGTCGCTGCGTGAGACAGAAGTTTTTCAAAAAGCTCTGTATCCAAGTCAATATTTTCAGCGATATTTTTCGCCAAAGCATCCTCTTTTTCTATCAGAACGAAAGCTGTCTCTTTGTCTAATTCAGGATTTTTACTCATCGCTTCAAGCACTTCTTGCGCATTGGATTGTACTAACTTTTTGAGTACTTTTTGTGGTGTAAAGGGGTGCTGAGCCAAAAGAACTTTAATCTTTGGATGAAACTTCACTGCTTCAAGTTCACTGATGGCTTCAAGCAGCTCGGGATTTTTTGTCTGCGAAATGAGATGGATGATGCCGGTTGTAGCATACTGCACATTATGATTGCGTTCAATATTTTCATAAAATCTTCCAATGAGCGCCGCACTTACATCACGATTATCATCATTTTCAAAGAAATCCTCACCCTGCCATTTGTACATTTTTAGGAGTTTAAAAAAGAGTGCATCACTCACGCAGCTGTTTTGCAGAAAACTTTTCAGTCGTACTTTGTCATTTGAAAGCTTCAAACTCATCAGTAAAACAGCATCATCTATCTGCTCAGCCAATGCCTTTTCAAAATCATCTATCTTTAAGAACTGATACTTTTGCATCGCATAAAGCGCATCACTTAAGTTCTGCTCATAAGGTGTCAGCATACGCCCTTCTAAGACAAAGTGAACATCCTCACGCAGCTCTTTTGTCAAAGCAATACTGTGCACCTCAAGCTGTGACAAGAACTCCGCTTCACTAAACGCACGCGGCTTTCCAAGAAATAAAAGAGAGTAATTTTTTAAAGATTCTAAATTCATGAAATGATTATACTCAACTTTTTCACACCTTTTCTATAAAAAATCCAGTGTCTGACTTTTATTAAGTATTTATTTATCCCGCTATCTCTTCTTCAACATCTTCATATTTCAAAACAAGATAGTAAGTAATACCAAGAGCCAACACCGTTGCAGCAATAGCAAAAATATACATCGCTGAGAGCTCTTTAAAATCTATAATGATGACTTTTCGCGCAATTGCCATCAATGCCGTAGCCACAACGAGTTTAATGGGCATCACATCCTTACGCAGATAAAGTACGATATTTTGATAAATTTCTATAGCTATTAAAACAGCTAAAAATGCTGCAAAAGTTTTAAATATATCAGAGATGTTTAACAACATTTTCGGCTCATCCATCAGATTATGATAAAGTACATAAAGTACATCTGCCACACCCCAAAATATGACAATGACCATCAAAATAGCCAATACTTTTACAGCAATTTTAATCATCTTATGTAAAAAGGATATTAACTTGTCTTCATGTTCTGTCGGTAGTTCTTCATGTTTTCTCATCTCTTTTCCTCTAAATCCATTTTATCTTAAATATCTCTTTTAAACCTGAAACTATCAAGGTCGGCAGAGCTGCAATTGCAATGACCATAATCATATGTTTGGTTGTTAAAGATTCTGTTCCCAAAGCTATATGCCCAATCGGAGTGTAGACCATTAGAAGCGATAAAACAGCTGCTATAAAAATCGCATAGAGCAGGTAGCTGTTTTCAAATGGATTTCGTCTGTAGAGTGTTGAGAATGTACGCGCATCAAAGATATGAAAAAGCTGTCCAAAGACAAGCGTCATAAAGGCTAAAGTCTGTGCATACTGCAGATCTGCTCCTTTACTGAGGGCAAAACTAAAGAGCCAGTAGGTCACACCCCCTAAAATCAGTCCTCTTAAAATGATACGTGAGGAGAGATAATCAGAGAAAAAATCTTCAGAAGATGAGCGTGGTTTTTTACGCATAAGACCGGGTTCTCCCTTCTCAACACCTAGAGCCAAAGAGGGAATTCCATCACTTACAAGGTTGACCCATAAAATCATCAGCGGTGCCAATGTCATTAGAGGATGGTCTCCCATAAGTAAAAAGGCAAATAAAATGGCACTCACCTCACTCACATTGGCAGTCAATCCCTGACGGATGAATTTTTTAATGTTATCATAAATGCGGCGTCCCTCACGTACCGCTTTGACGATGCTGGTAAAATTGTCATCGAGTAAAATCAAATCTGCCGAATCTTTTGCCACATCTGTTCCGCTAATTCCCATCGCCACACCTATGTCAGCAGTTCTCAGTGCCGGTGCATCATTGACCCCGTCGCCTGTCATAGCAGTTACCTCTCCATTGGCTTTGAGCGCATTGACTATGCGTAGTTTATGTTCAGGAATTACTCTGGCAAAAACGGCACTCTCCTTCACGGCTTCCTGCAACGCTTCATCACTCATAGTATTGAGTTCACTCCCTACAACAACCCGTTCATACCCTTTTTGTATAAAACCAATCTCTCTGGCTATGGCTTCTGCGGTTTGTGCATGGTCACCTGTTATCATAATCGTTCGAATACCCGCACTATGGCACTCTTTTACCGCCGGAATCACTTCAGGGCGTGGTGGGTCTATGATGCCATGAACACCTAAAAAGGTAAAACCGTTTTCATACTCTTCTTGCGTAAGGTCTAAATGTTGCGCTGTTATAGGCTTTAACGCGATGGCGAGTGTACGTAGCGCACGTGAAGCAAAACGTTCAATGGCTTCATCGATATACTTGTTTGTTGTGGCATCTAATGTTTTTGATTCGCCCTGCAAATAGATAAATTTACTCCGTTTAGCAACAACATCAGGTGCCCCTTTTACTACGACAAAGTATTCTTCTTGAGGTGTTTTAATGACAACACTCATCAATTTTCGAGCAGAATCAAAAGGAAAGGTATGAATCACTTCAAAACCTTCTTGAGACATCGCTTCTTTATTGATGCCGGCTTTTGCCGCGACAACAGTTACCGCACCTTCTGTCGGTGTTCCTAAAATAGAGTGCGTATCACCCTCTTTAATTATCTGCGCATCACTACATATGGCAGATATTTGTAAAAATTTCAGTAGCTCTTCATTATTAACTACTTCTATGTTTGCGTTGTTTTCATCGCTAAAGAAACCCTCCGGTTCATAGCCTGAACCAGATATTTCATAATATTTTCCGGCAACAAAAGCAGAAAGTACCTGCATCTTGTTCTGCGTGAGTGTTCCTGTTTTATCAGAACAGATGACCGTCGTAGAGCCCAAGGTCTCAACAGATGCCAACTTTCTGACAAGTGCTGAGTTCTTTGCCATTGTTTTTGCACCCAAAGTCAGTACAATTGTCACAACAGTAGGCAACCCTTCAGGAATAGCTGCAACGGTAAGTGATATACCGATGTTGACCATATCAGCAAAACTCATCCCCTGCTCGATGCCAAGCCCGATGACAACGGCAACGATGATAAATGCCGCGCCAATGAGAACTTTTGAAAGCGAGTGAATACGCTGCTGCAGTGGTGTCGGTTCCTCTTTTGTAGCCTGCATCATTGTAGCAATCTTACCAAGTTCTGTGGACATTCCTGTTTCACAGACAACTCCCACACCATTACCGGCAAGAACCTGTGTTCCGGTAAATGCCATATTGTTCCAGTCGGCAATATCAAGATTATCTTCATTAATGGCATCGGTAATTTTTTCTATGGCCTCTGATTCACCCGTGAGTGCTGCCTCTTCTATAAGCAGTTGATTGGCTGAGACAACCCGCATATCTGCCTGCACTTTACTGCCGGTAAGAAGTTTTACAAGATCTCCTTTAACTAGGCTATCTGCAGGGACTTCACGCCACTCACCGTCTCGTTTAACCTGAGCTATGGGTGCAGCCATGTTTTTCAAGGCATCCATCGATTTACGCATGTTTATTTCTTGAAGAAAACCAATCATGACATTGATTAAAATAATGACCGTAATAGCAATAGCATCAATCATATGAGCACTGTATGCCGAAAGAAGAACACCAAAAAGAAGAATGATGATGAGAGGATTTTTAAACTGAATAAAAAAGATTTTAAAAGCGGAAACAGCCTCTTGTGCCCGTAATACATTTGCTCCGTATTGTTCCACTCTTTTTTGCGCTTCACTGCTTGAGAGACCCTCTTCAGCAGTTTCTAGACTCTTAAAAATATCATCTGAAGACATTTGATACCATTTCATTTTAAAACCCTTACAGTGCAAATTTTCATCCAATTATTATAACAAGATTTAGTATCAATTCACTTTACTTATGCTAATATTGCTTTTAAACAGACACAAGGAAGAGCAATGATGCTGTATGCACCGTGGGAGAAAGCTTTTAAAAAAGTATACACTCCATTTGAACATTTTTTACATGCACAAACGACAACAGGTCTCATCTTGATGGGGACGACAATTCTTGCACTTATCATCGCAAACTCTCCTTTATACGAACTCTACCAACACTTTATTCATACTGTCATAGAGTTTGACATCGGTTCTTTGCAGATCAAAAACTCCCTCTCCCACTGGATAAATGACGGACTGATGGCAATCTTTTTCTTTATGATAGGACTTGAGATTAAACGTGAAATTCTTGTTGGTGAACTCTCTAATATCAAAGTGGCAATCCTGCCTATTTTAGCTGCTATTGGCGGAATGATAGTCCCTGCACTTATTTTTATGGGTATAAATTCCGGAACTATTGGTGCGAACGGTTGGGGGATTCCCATGGCAACAGATATCGCCTTTGCTATTTCAGCCCTTGTTTTACTTGGCCGCAGAGTCTCTCCTGCACTTGTAACCTTTCTTGTAGCCCTTGCTATTGTGGATGACCTGGGTGCCGTTCTCGTCATCGCTCTTTTTTATACTTCACAGATTCACTTTGATTTTTTACTTTTAACAGGCGGTATGTTTTTGATCATGGTCAGCTTTAACCGTTTTGGGATTCATGCTATACTCCCCTACTTTATTGTCGGCATCTTTATGTGGTTTTTTATGCTTGAATCTGGTATTCATGCGACAATAGCCGGTGTTATCGCAGCCT
>JALVXQ010000302.1 GCA_027038255.1 Sulfurimonas sp.
TAAAAGTATACGCAATTCTTCCGCTGATGATGCCCATATTGTAAGCTTTGTCAAAATCCTTCGCCCCAATATTTTGCCCTACTAACGCCATGGATGCTATGGCAAAACCAAAGCCCGGCATAAAAGCGATACCCTCAACGCGAAGACCGACCTGATAGCCTGCAAGTTCTGCAGTTCCATAAGCAGTGATGATGGAGACAAAAAAGAGAAAACTCAAACTTGAGACTCCCCTGTCAATAGCGGCAGCATAACCGACTTTAAGAACACGTTTGATATCTTTGAAGCGAATAAGTGGCAAAAAATCCAGCTTTGAGTTCATCTTTTTGATTAAGATGAAGTAAGCGACATTGTTAAAAATATAGGCTAGAACCGTTGCAATTGCAGCACCTTCAATGCCAAGAGCCGGGAATCCAAAGTGCCCAAATATAAGAACATAGTTCATACAGGCATTGAGTCCTGATGAGACCAGTTTGATGTAGAGAGAACTTTTAGTATCTCCTGCCGCTGAGAGGGCATTATAGAGCAGTGTATCGAGAAAAATTACAATAATTCCCAAAGATATCACACGAAAATATGTTCCACCCTCCTCTACAACTGCAGGTGTAGCACCCATCCAGGCATAAAAATGGTACGCGCCAAAATAGCCGGCAATACTCACGACAACGGCCAGCAAAACAGCCAAAATCACAAGAGAAAAAAGCAGTGCAGAAGCCCTGTTCTTTCTACCCTGTCCTATAAAGCGCGAGATGAGAGCATTACCCCCGACGACAAAAAGAGTCATCAGTACATTGACTATCATCATAAACTGCATGCTCATACCCACAGCTGCCAAGGCTGCGACACTGACAGTTCCTACCATCAGCATATCTATGAGAACCTGCAAAATATCTACAAGATGTTTCAGTGCTGCAGGGAAAGCTAGAGAGAGTACTTTTTTCGTATCACGTGAGATTATTTTTGAAAAAATTGTGCTACCTCTTGCATCGTTTCTATTAAAGCATCTTTGCTTGTAAATTCTAAAACTTTTTTATCCCGTACATTCTCTCCCGGAAGTGTATAATCAAAAACAAGGACATACTGAATCAGTTTTACTTTATCACCGTACAGGTCAAACCACTCCAGACTCATCTCAGCCACTTCTCCCTGCATATCAATCACAACTGCACCATAAAGCCGTGTCAAATTTTCTAAACTTATCTCTTCATCATTAAATCTATAAACCACTACGCATCATCCTCATTTAAACTTTTACTCATACCGCCGTCTTTCATTTTCAAATATGCTAAAAAGCCCAATATTGTCCCGACTATAATAAAGCCTGCCCCAACCATATCATCTTTTTGAAATGCCATTATAATCCAGCATAAATCTGCAAAAAGATAGACAATGACAGCCTGATAAATTTTGCCTTTATAGGTCAAATATGCACCGATATTTAAAAGTATTCCGCCTAAAATTGCAAAACTAAACATCATATTCTCTTTATATTTCTTTAAATTTTTCTTTTTTCAGTACATAATTATAATACACTGCACCTATAATAAAACCAAGTCCCATCAAAAAAGTGATATTTTCCAGTGTATAATCAAGTGTAGTGAGATATCCTGTCATGTAAGAGGTAAAAGCGGCTGAGCTTAAAAAGAGCATGTCATTGTATGCCACTATGCGACCATAATACTTTTTTTCTATATTTTTTTGCAAAAGTGTGTAGGAGTAAGACCAGAGTGTTGTCGTAAAAAAACCGACAAGAACACTTGCAACCAGTGAAAGATAAAAGTTGTGCATCCAGTATGCCCAGAGCCAGATTGCAATTCCCTGCGCTATAAAAACATAAGTAAGACGCTTGTTGTTTATCCATTTTCCAAGTACGACCGGACCTATGACCAAACCTATGGCACGTGCAGAGTGTAGCAGTCCAAGCGCTAAAGATGCAGCAAGAACAGAAGCGTAATATTTGTCCACCATTAAAGCCACCAAAGCATCAAAAGCCGTCAGTCCTACAAAAGAGTGAATCACCATAAGATGCAGTGCTTTTGGATTAGAACGAAGGTAAGAGAAGGTATCTTTCATCATTTTTAAAATATTCTCTTCAATGTGAAGAATTTCATCTTTAAAATCCAAATCATACAGCAGAAAAAAAGCAATAGCAAACATAGAAGCATCCAAAATAAAAGCCACTTTGATTCCGAGCCAGTAAACGACAAAACCGCTAATTGCCATTCCAAGTGTATACGAGAGTGACCAGATGATGGAGTGCAGTTCATTTGCTTTTTGCAGTTTGTCACCATGCAGAATCTTTGGCAGCAGAGACATCTCTGTTGTAAAATAAAAAGAGGCTGCTGCCATTTTGACAAATATCAAAATATAGAGCAGATGCAGATCTGAAAGTTCTGTCACAAAGATCAAAGCAGCCGTAGCAATCAGTTCAATAGAAATCAAAAACAGCATCAACTCTTTTGCCCGAAATCTGTCAATTACAGGCCCAGAAAACGGTGCCTGAATAACTCCTGCCAAGAAATTGAGCATTGCGACAAAGGCTACAATCTCAGCAGAGACGCCTAAATGGATAAGGAGTGTATAGATAGCAACATTGGAAAACCACGCACCAAAATAACTGATAAGCTGAATGAAAGACAATCGTCTTAAAACCACTTCTTGGCGTAATAAATTTATATATATTTTCATAGATACAAGGGTAGCATAAAAAGAGAAATTGCATTTTTTTATATTTTTTTCTAAAGTTATTAATGAGTGTGCCGATATTGTGACTAATTACTATATTCTCAAATGGAGGGATACGTCATGGATGGCATAGCTAATGTTGCAAGACAGCAACAATCTCAGGTAAGTTCGCAAGAGACTCAAGGAAGAGTAGAACAACAAATGCAAACGACACAACAGGTTTCACAGAGTAGCATGAAACAAGAAAGTGTTGTTCAACAGATGCAAGAGACAAGTTCCACTTCAAATGAAAAAATAAATTCACAAAAAGATGTAAAAGAGTTAGTACAAAAACTCAATGATGCGATGGCTCCGCTTAATACAAACATTAAATTTGGTGTTGATCAGGATGATGTTTTTTATGTCGCAGCCATTGACTCAAGAACAGATAAAGTGATTCGAAGATTTCCTGCAGAACAGGCACAGGACTTTTTACCAAAAATGCAAGAAGTCACAGGTATACTGTTTGATTCAAAAGGGTAATTTTATGCTCACCTGAGCATAAGCCTACTCCTGCGTTTTTCTGCAAATACTTTATCTTTTCTTATTTACCTCTCTAAAGTACTTTACTATAAGCAAAACATCACTTATTTTTCGATATAATCGCGACAATTATTTTACAATTAAAAGGTTTTCAGATGAAAAAAAGTGTTAAAAAAGTCGTATTAGCCTATTCTGGTGGACTTGATACTAGTGTTATTTTAAAATGGCTTCAAGATGAGTACAAATGTGAAGTTGTAACGTTTACTGCAGACTTGGGACAGGGTGAAGAGCTTGAACCTGCTCGCAAAAAGGCCCTTGAACTTGGTATTAAACCTGAAAATATTTTTATTGACGACCTGCGTGAGGAATTTGTAAAAGATTTCGTTTTCCCAATGTTTAGAGCAAATACAATTTATGAGGGCGAATACCTCCTGGGTACTTCTATCGCTCGTCCACTCATCGCAAAGCGTCAGGCACAAATTGCAAAAATTACCGGTGCAGATGGTGTAAGCCACGGCGCTACTGGAAAAGGGAACGACCAGGTTCGTTTTGAGATGGGTTACTTAGGACAAGACTCCACTTTAACTATCATCGCGCCATGGCGTGAATGGGATTTAAACTCTCGTGAAAAACTTTTAACATATGCAGCAGAACATGGCATTGAGATTGAGAAAAAAGGAAAAAAATCTCCTTACTCTATGGATGCCAACCTACTTCACATCTCCTATGAAGGTGGCATTTTAGAAGATCCTGCAGCTGAGCCTGAAGAGAGTATGTGGCTCTGGACAAACTCTCCAGAGAGTGCTCCCGATGAAGCAGAGTATATAGAACTCGGATACAAAAACGGTGACCCGGTAACACTTAACGGTGAGGCACTGAGCCCGGCAACAATGCTAAAAACACTTAATGAACTCGGTGGCAAACATGGAATCGGGCGCGTTGACATCGTTGAAAACCGCTTTGTCGGAATGAAAGCACGCGGTTGTTATGAGACTCCGGGCGGCACTATTATGCTTAAAGCTCACCGAGCAATTGAATCAATTACACTTGACCGTGAAGCCGCACATTTAAAAGATGAAATGATGCCAAAATACGCAAAGCTTATCTATAATGGTTTCTGGTGGGCACCAGAACGTGAGATGCTCCAGGCAGCAATTGACAACACACAAAAGTTTGTTGAAGGAACTGTCAGACTGAAACTCTACAAAGGAAGTGTGATGGTTGTTGGAAGAAGTTCAGATGTCTCTCTTTTCAATCCGGAATATTCAACTTTCGAAGAAGATGAAGTTTATAACCAAAAAGATGCAGAGGGTTTCATTAAACTCAATGCACTCCGTTTTATCATTGAAGGTAAAGCAAGAAACAATAAAAAATAAAAGGTAAAAATTATGAGCATGATTAAAATTGATATGAATTCTCCAGAGTTTCAAGCAGAACTAGAAAAAACTGTAAAGTTTACAGATAAAGTCAATGCACAGTTTGGCTGGGTCTACAATCCACAAGAAGATGTTAATGAAGGCGTGCAGATGGGTCTTGCACGTAATAAAATGATGTACAAAAAACGTTTTTGTCCTTGTTTTATGGTAGATGCCACTGGCGAAAAACCAAAATCTGTAGATGACAGAGTCTGTCCATGTAAACCGGCAATCGAAAAAGAGATTCCAGAGGATGGTGTTTGTCACTGTGGAATTTTCTGTACACCGGAATTTGCTGAGAAGAAAAGAGTTGAACTTGGCATGGAAGAGGTAGCACATACCCACTCACGCGGTCTTACAAAAGAAGAGTGTGAAATGCTTGTAAACAAAGATGAACTTGATGGGGATGAGCTCGTTTCTCTCCTTGAAGCGCGTGAACTCGATATGGTAAAATTTACACTTGTTGATGTACGTGAGTATATGGAGTGGCAGATGGGTCACATCAAAGGTGCTGACAAATTAGTACCGACATCATCATTTTTCCAGACATGGGAAGAGGCAAATTTTGGCAAAGATGAAAATATCATTGTTTACTGTCATGTAGGCAGCCGTTCTGCTCACGTTGCAAGAATTTTAGCAGATAACGGCTATAGCAAAATCGGAAACCTCACAAACGGAATCGTTGCATATTCCGGTGAAATCGAACGATAATAAATTTTAGGATTATAAAATGAAAGTACTTTTAATAAAAGATGTCAAGAGTTTAGGAAATGCGGGAGAAGTTAAAGAGGTAAAACCGGGTTACGGTCAAAACTTCTTAATTAAAAAAGGATTTGCAAAACCTGCAACTCCGGAAATCATTGCAGAGCATGAAGCAGAGCTTAAAAGAAAAGCCCAAGAAGAGAAAGCTGAGATTGCCAGACTTACAGAGTTAGCACAAAATCTGGATAAAATAGAAATCATCATCACAAAAAAACTTGGGCAAAACGGCCATCTTTTTGGTGCAGTGACAAAAGATGAGATTGCACAGGCACTCCAAGAGCAGCACAGCATAGAGATAGATAAAAAACATATCACAGATAAAACAAATATAAAAACTGTTGGTGAACATGATGTTGACTTAAAGCTTGGTCACGGCATTCATGCAACACTCCATATAGACGTTCAGGGAGAGTAAGCATAAATGTTTGACGCTACTACGATACTCGCCTACAAAGGAAAAAACAAAGCTGTCATCGGTGGTGATGGTCAGGTAACCTTTGGCAACAGTGTTTTAAAAGGTAATGCGACAAAAATCCGAACACTCCATCACGGTAAAATCCTTGCAGGTTTTGCCGGAAGCACCGCCGATGCTTTTAATCTTTTTGATATGTTTGAAGAGTTTTTAGAGAATAAAAAAGGGGATTTACTCAAGTCCGTTGTTGCGTTTTCTAAAGCTTGGAGAAAAGACAAAGTCCTACGCCGTTTAGAAGCGATGATGATAGTTCTCAACAGGGATCATATTTTTATTTTAACAGGAAACGGTGATGTCGTTGAGCCTGAAGACGGTGAAGTTGCTTCCATCGGCAGCGGCGGTAATTTTGCCATCTCTGCTGCTAGAGCTTTAAAAAAACATGCAACACTCGATGAAGAAAATCTTGTAAAAGAGTCCCTTCACATCGCTGCAGATCTGTGTATTTATACAAATCACAACATCAAAACACTTATCTTAGAGGATGAAAACGAATGAATATGACACCTAAAGAGATAGTTGAGTATTTAGACAAATATGTCATCAGCCAGAAAAATGCAAAAAAGACAATAGCGCTTGCACTTCGTACACGCTACCGCAGAATGCAACTTGATGAAGAGATGCGTCAAGAGATAAAACCAAAAAATATTCTTATGATAGGCTCAACAGGTGTAGGAAAAACAGAAATCTCACGCAGACTTGCAAAAATGATGAAAGTACCTTTCATTAAAGTAGAAGCATCAAAATATACTGAGGTTGGTTTTGTCGGTCGTGATGTAGAGTCTATGATACGTGATTTGGTAGTGAATTCCATCTCCATTGTCAAAGCTGAGCAAGAAGAGGCAAGCAAAGAGAAAATAGAAAACTACATCATCAACCGTATCACTGAAAAACTTGTTCCCCCTCTTCCAAAAGGAGCCAGTGAGAGCAAAAAAGATGACTATCAAAGGCTGTTAGAAGCAACAGAAAAACGTGTTGAAGCAGGTGAAATGGATGATAAAGTCATAGAAATTGATCTTGAACCGAACATGTCCGTAGAGTTTAATGACACAAACCTTCCACCGGAAATGGCAAAAGTACAGGAGAGCTTCTCTAAAGTATTCTCAACGCTTAACAAAGAAGAGAATAAAAAAGAGCTGAGTGTGAAAGATGCAAAAACAGTGCTACGCCAAGAAGCAAGTGCAAAACTGCTTGATATGAATTCAGTCACAGCAGAAGCACTTCGCCGTGCGGAAAATGGCGGTATCATTTTTCTTGATGAGATAGACAAGATTGCCCTCTCCGAAAAAAGCCAAGGAAGAAATGACCCTTCTAAAGAGGGCGTACAGCGTGA
>JALVXQ010000303.1 GCA_027038255.1 Sulfurimonas sp.
GAATATCACATTATTTTTTCTGAAATAAATTGTAAAATTTTTTTACTTTTTAAGAAATATTTTATATAAATAATAACTGAAACTAACATTCCTGATTTTATGGGCTCCCTATTTTAGGGATATTACGGGATTTTCAAGGTTTTGAGGATTGAAATCAATAATTTTTATTATTTACTAAAAAAGTTATTCACATAACTGCTTATAAAGTGTGCAATAATCAGAACTTATTAAGTACCTATCCATAAATAAACCCAATTAACAGCGATAAGAAAAAGGTGCAGATGTAAGGCAGATTTTTGAAATCCTAGCCGTAGCTAAGATGAGAAAATCTAACGCAGCAGATGTACCTTTTTCTTATCGCCCGTAGGGAGGTTTAAAATGATAACGATTACTGCGTTAAAAACACTTGAAGCTACTAGTAGCTCCTGCCTCTTTTTGCCTTGTACTCATCATCATTTTAAGCCTCTGTTATTTGGTTTTATTTATGGATAGGTACTGAATACTATTACAGGCTACCTGTTCAAAGTCCAGCTTACTTTTAATATGGTAATCTTTACCATAAAGGTTAAAGGCAAGTTCACTCGCGTGTAACAGTAGTCTTGGGGAAGCTGTATTTTCTATGCGTTCCTGCAGAGGCAACTCCCTGTCTAAAAATCTAACAATATCTTTTTCATTCTGTCCGTAAATTGGATCGCCTACGATTGGATGTTTCACGTGAAACAAATGAACACGAATTTGATGCTGTCTTCCAGTATGCGGTTTACACTCTACAAGACTCATATCTAAATCAGAGAAATATTGTAAACGTTTAAATTCTGTTTTAGACGCTTTACCACTTTCATCTACACGCACAACCATACGTACAATTGCACTTTCATCTTCTGCTCTAAGGAGTGGGGCTGTAATTGTCATAGTCTCATCAAATTTTCCATGTACCATCGCAAGATATTTTTTTTTCATATCTCTCTCTTGAAACATAATTTTAATATCTCTCTCACTCTCTTTGTTTTTAGCACACAAAACAAGACCACTCGTTTCCTGATCAATACGATGGGCAATATTTGCATCTCTGCCATATTGAAATTTCAATTCATCAATTAAAGAGTAAGGTGTGTATCTGTTTTGAGGATGAATGAGCACTCCACTTGGTTTATCAAAAACAACAAACTCTTCTGTTTCATAAACTGGCAGTAATCCTTTAGTGATTGGTTCAAAATAGATAAACTCAAACTCACCTTCAATGTCTGCTCCCGCTTTTGTTAATGGCTCACCATTTACAAGCACTCTCCCTTTTGCGATAAGTCGTTGCGCTTCTCTTTGTGTATAACCCAACTCTTTTACAAGATACAAAAATGCGCGCTGCTTCTTTGTGACAATAAATTTCTTTTTTACAAACGGCAAAAGCTATCCTTGAAGTTTAATTAGTATATTATGAATATTTGAGTAAAATACCAAACTTATATTTAAAGCGAATTTTAGCACAATAAAAAGGTAAATCATGGTAGATAGATACTCACGTGAA
>JALVXQ010000304.1 GCA_027038255.1 Sulfurimonas sp.
TATAAAGAAGCTCTTTGTTGCGCTGTGCCGCAATATTGGCTTTGTTAAATATCTCCTCAACCTTTTTCACCATTGCATTCATTGCATGGGAGACCTCTTGAAACTCTGTTGTATAGGGTTCCTTCGTCTCAATAACAAACTCGTTGTTAAGGATGGCTTCGGCCTGATACTGTATGCGCTGCAACGGTTTGAGGATGAAGTGCAGCATAACACTTAAAACAAACAGAGAGATAGCTACAAAAATAACAAACAGATAGAGCAGTTTGCTAAATGTTTGGTAGAGTGTCTTATAGACTATATCTGTATCTGCTTCTACGGTGAGTTTTCCGATGATATTCCAGCCTGAAGTAACATCAGCACTCACAGCTTTGAGATGAATGTCTGCAAAGTTTACAAACCATGTTGGTACATGCGCTATGGGCTCATTGTCCTCTTGTGTGTAATTGAAGCTTGCATCGTTAGATACAAACTTGATGCGTTTGTAGTAACCACTGTCAAATTCTGAGTCTATGATGCTGGTAATGACTGCAGGTTCACCGCCTGTTTGGGCAATTTTGTTTGTTAGCGTAGAGATGTTGTTGACAGTCGTCTGGTAGAGACTTTCAAGCATATCTTTTTTGGCTGTTTCATAGTTTATGGCCATAACAGAGCCTAAAATCGTTATTATCATGAGTGAGAGTGCCAAGGCCATCTGTTTAAATAGTGTCATAATTTTTTCCTTTTCATGTTGGCTTCCAATCTTTTCCATTTCTTTGATTTTGGTCCGGTATCACCGTTAATCATCTTTATAACTTTGATTAAGTCAGGTCGTTTAGATGCCGGCAGTACAAATCTGTTGTTATTCCCAAGAATGAGAATGTCATCTTTGTTTTTTGGTTTGGGCACTTTGAAATAGGCAAGCACCATATGTGAACTTTGTCTGCCTCGTCTGTCTTGGTAGATAACATAAGCAAATTTCATTCTATGCGGATCGATGCCTAGTGCTTTTAAAATATAGTACTTTGCAATGGTGTAGTCTTCACAGTCTCCTGCATTTTTCCCGACAAACTCATAGAGGGTTGCCCAGTAATCACTCACACTGTAGAGCTCCATATCACTTTTGTAGTGAATGAAGTTTATCCAGGTGTTGACGGTGTTGAGTTTTTTTATAGTTGAGACAGATTTGAGTTTATGCAGCAGGTCTTTGTCAATGGCAACAAACCTGTTTTTTGCAAAAGGGCCATATTTTTCAAGTGCACGCTTTTCAAGCTTTTTTGTGATGAGCTGCTCTGCATGCAACAGAGGCAGAAAAAGAAGTGCCAAGAAAAAGAGTCTGCGGAGCATATTCATTTTTTAATTATACAGGAATTCTTAGACTTCTTGTATAACCTAGATGAATTTCAGCATTTTATAGAGAGTTTTAATCAAGGCAGATGTTCTTCAGCGTAACCGTAGTTACGGTGAAGGTTATCTAACGCAGAGTAAAGCTCTCTATAAATTGCCCAAAGGGAGGGATAAAAAAAGCGAACTTGCACAAAA
>JALVXQ010000305.1 GCA_027038255.1 Sulfurimonas sp.
CTTCCCTCTATGAGGATCTTGCTGCCTTTGTGCAGGTACTGGTTTGCAATCTCGGCACTTCTTGAAAAAAAAGTGACATCAACAAAGCAGACCTCCTCTTTTTTCTCTCCATTTTGCGTGAACTTGCGTGAGGTCGCAATGGCAGTGTTTGCTATTGCACTACCGCCTTGTGTGTATCGCAGCTCGATGTCTCGCGTGAGATTACCGGCTATTATGATTTTATTGAACATTAAATTTCCTTATTTTTTATGACATACTTATGTGCTAATACGCTATGAAGCTCTTTTGTGGCTTTAATATCGCTGAGTGCTTTATGCGCATCTATTTCTATGTTGAAATATTTACAAAGAGTTTCAAGCTTATTATTTTTTGTTTCAAAGAGATCAAGATACTTAAAGTTTCTTACGAGCTCGAGAACATCTATTTTTTGGTATCCAAATGAATAATCAAAATCAACATAGTTCAAATTATCTTTAAACCAGGCTTCTATAATATCAAAATCAAATCCAACATTAAAGCCAGCCATAATAAACTTGTCATTTTTGTCGTCTAAGTCTGTATATTTTTTTATTTTTGAGATAAAATAGTCAATTTGCACAGCACTTGAATTATATTCGCTGAGTTTATCTTCTGTGACTCCCATTGCCTTTCTTACATACTTGCTTATATATTTTTCATTTTTATATGTAGTTGTATCTATATTAAAAGAAAATTCATCAACTACAACATTGTCAATCTCTACTAAACAAGCAACCTCTCTTAGACCATGCTTTTCAACTTCTAATCCGGTTGTTTCTGTGTCTATCCATAGTACTTTTTTCATTGAATATCCTTTAATAAATTAAGTTTGCGTCTCTTCACACTCTGCAGTTGCTCTGTATTTTGCTGGTAATGTTTTCGTCTTGACAACATTATAGTATCCCAATTTTTCAATATCATATCCATTGTTTTTGTGAAACACTCCACCAGAAACACCACATTTTTTTCTTAACTCCGATACAAGTACATATCCTTCATAAATCATCTTGGATCCTTATATGTTTTTATCTATATCTAAATCGAAGCATCGATTTCTCTAATGCCATGGAAACAGTGTCTAAAAAGTAGCCGGCATCATCTAGTTGCGTGAGCAGTTTTAAGTACTCCTCATAGGTACGAATCTTCTTGATGTCGCTCTCTTTTTGACCTTTGTCTTCCAGCCGGTACTGGTACTTAAATATATTTGCTTTGCAAAAGCCTATCATCTCCGTGACCGTGAGCACTTTCTCAAGCTCCTCGATGGCACTTATCTTTCCGGTGTCGTAGTGAGCTGCCTCTTTGTTTATGAGTGGGTGTAGTTTCATTGTTTTATCCTTATTTTGTTTCTACTCAAGTATGTTCTTATTGTCTGAGTTGTGTAGCCTAGTTGTTGTGCTATCTCTTTTGCAGACAGTCTCTTCTCAACTCTTAAGTATCGCAGCTCATCGATGCTTACTTTTTCAGTTCGTTTTTTGAGTCCGTATTTTCCTGCTAAAATT
>JALVXQ010000306.1 GCA_027038255.1 Sulfurimonas sp.
CACTCATACCTACATCCATAATCTGCTGAAAAGTAATTCTAAAACCGTAAAAAACGATTGCAAAACGAAGAATTTTTTTACCGCTGAATGTGATACCTGTTCCCCAGGCACTAGGAATATGCTGATGAAGTGTATTTGCATAAAAGATACCAAGAACGATACCGATTACAAGCGGTGATATACCAAGTGCTTTGATAAATGAAATTTGCGCGATAGAAGTTGCTGCCGCTGCAAAAATCGCAACGAAAATGATACCGGAGATAGTACCTTTTCTATTTTCTGCCGAAAATGCCATAAGAGACCTTTATTTTAAATTTTTATAAAAAGTGAGGTGCAATTATAGCAAATAATTATTTATCTATGCTTTGGACTTCTATGTTTAATGTAAGTTTTACGACTTTTTCATCTGCATCATGCAACTTAACAAGCCCTGATTTTAGCACTCTCTGTGGCTCTAACGCTTTTTCTTGAACTAAATACGTCTGAATTTCTTCAGCTCTTTTATCTGCTAGAATTTTTAAATCTTTTTCACTTACAGGCTGTATTTGTGTACAAAGTTCAATTAAACTATTTTGATATGCTCTCTTATACGCATCTTTGTCTTTATACTCTTTTTGCAGTTTTTCCTGTAATTTTTCAAGCTTATCATCTTTACGCAACTGTGCATAAACATCTTCCAGCATATCAATATTTAATGCATTTTTAGCGTTTTTTATATTTTCATCACCACTTTTTTTGATAACCATCGCAACCAGTTTTTGTAATTTTAAAGCTTTTAAATCATTGACATCATCATAAACAGCACTCACCCCTAAACTGATTTTTGGACGTTTTCGCATCAACTTGACAATTTTATCAAGCTTCTCACGCTGTGGCGGTGTAATATCACTTTTTCCAAATTCAAAAGCGATAAACTCCAGATCTTCTCCATCAAGTCCCATCATTGAGCCTAAGAATTTAAATGGAGAAGTCACTGCTTTGGCAATGAGATTACCCAGCGTTTTCCAAACCAAAGTACCATATTTGAAGTCCGGTGCATCAACATTCCCTGCAATCGGCATATCAATATCGATGATACCTTCGCTGTCCTCTAACAAACCTATGACAAAGCCAAGTGGAAGATGCTTCACATCCTCACCCTCAAGCTCCTTGCCAAGTTTTATTTTCTTTATCATTATATTGTTCGTAGCGCGCAGTTCTCCATGCATGATGTCATAGCCTAAATCCAAATAAAGTTTCCCGGAATCTATCTCATATCCTGCAAAAGAAGCACTGTAGCCGCTCATGGCATGCAGGTCTAGGTTTTTAAAGTTAAAATTCAAATCGGTGTACTCTTTTGGGTTAAAACTGTCAACACTTCCTATAAGTTTTGTCGAGCCATATTTATCGACTTCACCATCAATATCTACATAGGTCGTATCTCCGGGCGTACTTGAAAGCGCATACAGTGCACCTTCTAAACCATGAATTTCTGTTTTAAATTTTATAGGCAAAGAGAGATCACTAAAGGCTGCACTTCCGTTTTTCACATTTATTTTTACGATTTTAACAGGGAAAGCACTTGCTTTAGCCTCTTTCTTTGCCTCTTGTTTCGGCTTCTGTTCTTGAGTTTGCGCTCTTTTTTTCATTAATTTTGCAAAGTTGATTGTTTTGTTTGCATCAAGCTCTGCTGCAACATAAAAAGAGTTAATATCTACCTCATCGACATAGAGTCTGTTTGGAAATAATTCCAGCGTAAAAGGTTTCACACGCAGTTCATTTAAAGAAAAAAGTGAAGAGTTAGCATCATTTGTGTTGCTGACAAAAAGGGAATTGAGCGCTGCCTCTCCGTTGACTCTCAAGTCAGGATGTTTTTTAGAGTGGGCATAACTCTCTTTTATTTTAAACGAGAGCCTTCCGTCATCAACACGCAGATAACTTTTCTCCTGCAGGTAAGGTGTCAAATCGGTTAAAGAGAGTCTTTTTGCACTCAAAAATCCGTTCTGCTTGAGTGGTGTATGTCTCAGCTTTCCGCCTGCGCGAATCACTCCTTTTTTATTCACACGCAGAGAAGCTTTGTATTGCAACCAGCTTCTTTTTTTAATATCAAAATTATTCACAGCTATATTGATTTTATCGATTAAATATTTTTGGCTTTGCGTGAGCGTTTTATCTACTAGCCCTATTTTTGCGTCATTAAGCGCTATATGCTTTACTCTAACACTATAAGCTTTCTCTTTTTTCGCTGATTTATAAGAAGATTTTTTGCTCTTTTTAGGAATGACAATATCGGCAACATTCATTACCCCATTTTTTTGTCGTACCAAATTCGCAACAAATCTATTTAACTCTACATCTGCAACAGAGAACTCTTTTTTAGGAGTGCTGAGTGCTATACCCTTGATAGTAAAAGCTTTAAACTTTGCCAACTCCTCTTTTGTATTTTTTTTACGCAGGAGCAATTCTCTTACACTTAGATTTGCATCTTCTACAAATACCCCCAAAGTACTGTTATTCTCCACAATTTTTGTTGCTGCTTGAAAATCTAAAAATGCACGCGATAAACTAAGATCAAATTTTTTCAGGTTCGCTTTTGCGGCTCTCTCTATGTAAGGTCTGTAATGGGCAATATCAAGGTTTTTACAGGCTGCATTTGCAAGAAGATTGAAATTCTTATGCGCCAGCGTTCCATTAATGTCACATGCTCCCGAACCATTCAGCGCTACTTTTATCTGATAATCAAAGGGCTTCAGACCTAAAAGTGTCAGCTTCTGCGCATATACATCAAGCTCATCAATCGTCGTTGTAACACTTGGATAGACCGCTTCATCTTTAAAGCGCAAGGCAATCTTCTCCAAATCAAGCTCTTGAAGTGTAACACTCCATGGCTTTGTATTACTGCTCTGCGCTGCACTCTTTTTTGTTCTATTGCTTTGTACGCCTTGCATTTTTATATAACTCAGCCAGTCAATAAGACCATTTTTAGAGCGTTTTACTTTAACATTCAAGCCGTAAAGTCCCATTTTTTCTATCTTGACATCTTGTTGCAGCGGTAGTATATTTGCATTTTTCACATACAGCATATCTAGGTTGAGTATATCTTTATCTTTATCTTTTGGTTTTATACGCAGTTTTTCAAGCGAAAGATTAAAGTCCTCTATCTTTGTTGCATTCAAATCATCGAGATTCAACGCAAATTTTGTATTAAAAGAGACTTTCCCATCAGCTACTTCAAGCTTCAGCACATCCTGCATATACTTCCACTCTGTATAGAGTTTACTGGCTTCAAATGCCAAACTTCCCTTGATTTTGAAAGG
Organism: Sulfurimonas sp.; assembly: GCA_027038255.1. Lineage (GTDB taxonomy): Bacteria > Campylobacterota > Campylobacteria > Campylobacterales > Sulfurimonadaceae > Sulfurimonas. Next base: position 3,297 of record JALVXQ010000306.1, read on the forward strand.
GGTCAGACTCAATATCTGGCTTTTAAAATCAATAAAACCACCATCACCCAGTTTTGAATAAAGACGAAGACCGGCACTGTTTTTTGTGATTTTTTTTGTATCAAAATTATTGAGAGTAAAGCCAATATTTTCCAAAGAGAATGCAAAAGGTGTCGGACGCGTATAATCTTTATAAAACAATCTGCCGCCCTCTAGTTTTATCTTATCGACAATCACTCTTGGCATACTGCTTTTCTCAGAATTTTTTGGCTTCTCTTTTTCTTCCTCTTTTTTATTTTTTAGGACATTCAAAAGATTGATACTCTTGTCTTTGTTATAAACCAAATAGAGCTGTGGCGACACCAAAGAGAGCTCTTTAAGCTCTAAAGCACCATACAGTAGAGATGTAGGATTAAGATTCAGACTCAATGAGTCAAAAGAGAAAAGGGCTTCATTCTTAAGATTTTTAAGACGAAGGTCATTGATTTCAACTCTAAATATTAGGGGATTAAAAGCAAGTGATTCAACAGTGGCTTTCGTATTTGTTTGCGTTTCTATGATTTTAATCAACTGTGGCTTTAAAATAAGAGGCAGTATAAAAAATCCTGCAAAGAGATAAGCAAGAAAAAAATAGAAGAGATATTTGGTGATTTTTTTAAACAAAACTAAACTCCATTAAATTAAGGGCACCTCTAAAAACCCTAGCAATTCTCAGAGGGAAGAAAAAAGATGAAATTGTGCAAAACCTTTTTTAAAGCGTAGCCGTAGCTACGGTGAGAAAAAGTTTTATGCAAGTTCGCTTTTTTTATCCCTCCCTTTGGGCTCTACAGAGGAGCATACACTCTGCGTTACTCTTTTTCGCCTTAGCTATGGCTAGGGCTTCAAAAGAGTGCCTTGATTGTAACCTCCTCTGTAAAGCTGAGAGTTACTAGGGTTTTTAGAGGTGCCCTTAAATAGTGTCTAATGAAGCTTAGCCTTTTTTTGATTAAAGTATGATTATTACTTTTTAACTCCTAAGACACTCTCTTTTGGAAAGATAAATATTGTGTCTCTATATACAGAGATTATTTTACTTGGTTTGCCATCTTTATCAAGTGCGTATGCATGAATCTTAATAGGAAGTACCGTATCTTTTCTTGTGTTATCCACGAGCATCTCTGTTGTTTTGAGTGTAACAATTTTTTTCTTTTTCACACCCGGAACTACTCTAAACGGTTTAGATGGTTTTACAATTTTGATTTTACCTTCCATCCCTTTAGGAGGAATTACATCAAAGTAATATTTCATCGCTTTACCTTCTGTATTTTGTAATAAGAAGATATAAGAGTTCTCTACCGCAAACTTGTTGTTATCATAATGTTTAATAGCATAGAGTCTTGTCTCTTTGTTTATGTTAAGAAGCATATGCTCTTTTGTTGTACTCATATATGCAAGTGCAAACATAATACCCACAAGCAACACAATGTATGCAATAACTTTTGGACGGAAATATTTAGTTTTTCCTTTTCTCTCAACAATCTCATAATCACTTGACCATGTTACAAGAGATGGTTTACCGAGTTTACCCATTACAGTTGTACAGGCATCCACACACTCTAAACAGTTAATACACTCAAGCTGCAGACCCTGACGAATATCAATATGTGTAGGACATACAGTTACACACTTCTCACAGGTCGTACACTCAGCACTTGGATCTATTGCCTGCAACTCTTTTTGTTTATTTACAAGTTTATGATGTTCACCATGCTCATCATCATCATAAATTTTTCCACCTCTGTGCTCATCATAAAGCGCCATAACTGTATGCTCATCATACAGAACTGACTGTACACGAGAGTAAGGACAGACATAAACACAAAAGTTCTCTTTTAAAAATACAATGTCATACACTAAAAATGCTGCAATACCAAAGACAAAACCAAGCATTGTAGTGTGCTCAGCAGGGTGCATAAGATACTGAAAGAACGTCTCTGGCGGAATAAAGTACCACATAAAGTCGGCACCTGCGACAAGTGCCAACATAGTCCAGATGAGAATAGCCAGAACTTTTTTCACCTTATTCTCAGGCTTGGACATATCCGGTTCTTGTTGTTTATTGCCAATACGTTTACGTAGATGTAAAAGTTTTGTCTCAATCAGGTCACGGTAAATAACGCGAAATACAGTCTGTGGACATACCCAACCACAAAAGACACGTCCACCCATAACTGTCATTCCAAATATTCCTAAAAACAGAAGCATGAGTAAAAATGGCATAAGATAGAGCTCTTGCATATCAAACTCTACAAAAGCTAAATCTAGTTTCATCTTATCAAAACTCAGCATAAAAAACTGATGTCCGTTAATGTGTATCCATGGAAGTCCTAAAGCAACAATCGTTACTAGTGCATAGAAGTAATATCTTTTAATTCTCCAAGGTGTAGGTATTTTTATACCTTTTTTCTTTTCACTCATATATAATCTCCCGTTTTATTAATTTGGACAGGCAATTGTATTAATTACCTGTTCTTCTGCATCTTTTGGTGCCTTAGGCAGCAGCGATCCAAATGCGACCTGCTTCAGTTCACGCGACTCTATGTAGTCTTTGAGAGAACTTCTGCTCACATTTAAAACCCTTGCCATTTCGCTCACACTTTTACCATCTTTTATAAATGTAATAATATCATTTATATATACATCAAATTTTGAATTCGAACGACTTCCCTTTGGTCGGCCAATAACCCGTTTGGATTCATTCTGAACTCTTTGACGAAGCTGATCCATCAATCCCAATACAAGCATCACATTGCTCTGTTGCGTTATTATAACAGATTGCTTGATAAAATGAACATTAAATTCATTTTTAAGCAAACAGGAAAACATCTGAATCAAATCTTCCATATTTGTAGTCAAAACCCAAACATCATAAATAAGCAGTGTCTTTCTGTTTTTTGATTGAAAGTATTTTGTTACTTCATTTCTCTCTTCGAGACGCTTGTTTTGAGATGTGTAATCAACAAATTCATCATCAATAACAAGATTGTTCGTCATAGCATAAGAGTTTATTAGCTGCAATTGTTCATGTGCAGGTGCAAAATTCTTATCTGGTCTTATATATGCAATCACCATTTTAACGATTAAACCTCTCTTATTATTGATTTTCATCGTCATTATACACTCTTTTGACGAATTAAGTCAATACTTTTTTAGTTTATTTCGTCATTTTATCTCTATTATGGCTTAAATAATAATTTTCCAGTTTAATATACAGCAGTTTTTATAAACATTTTCGCTAAAATAAGAGCAATATTATACAAAGATTTCTTATATGACGACAAAACAATACATCTTAGAAACTATCAAAAAACGTCCCCTTATTATTGACGGGGCTATGGGTACGCAGCTGCAACAGCGTGATGATCAGATTCCAAAAGAAGCATGGCAAGGCAATGAAGGGTGTAATGAACTCTTAAATGTAACAGCACCTGATATTATGAATGATATTTTTAATGCGTACTTGACTGCCGGTGCAGATTTTATCACGACAAATACTTTTGGCTCTTTTTCCTGGGTTCTTGATGAGTATCAGATAGGTGAGCGTGCTTATGAGCTGACTAAAGCCGGTGCCGAACTGGTAAAAAAACAGTGTGCAGCATTTTCCACACCGGAGCATCCCCGTTTTTGCCTCGGTTCTATCGGACCGGGAACAAAACTCCCCTCTTTGGGACACATCACTTATGATGCAATGTTCGCAGGGTATACAGAGTTTTGTCTGGCACTCATAGACGGCGGCGTTGATGTTTTTCTGCTTG
>JALVXQ010000307.1 GCA_027038255.1 Sulfurimonas sp.
GATATTCACAAGTTAGAACAATGTGTGAATAATACACAGTTGGAGTTTTTTTTACTATTTTTTTTAGATTATAATTTTATTTAAGAGAAGAAAATCAGATTTATTAAAAATTTCATATTAGAGGAATTGAAAGTGGATTTTTTTAAGATTAGTAGGGTATTATTACATTCATAGACGACCTCCCTGGTGTGTTGGTCGTCACTTCTTTATACTGCGTTATATCTCTTAATGATTTTTTTCACACGACTTCTTAGTTTCTTTAATGCTTCTGTACTTGTCTCACCATCAGCCGTCAGGTTTTCAAAGCTCTCACCTAACTGTGCTTTTGCTATCCAACCAATTTTATTATGGTATTTTACTCCTACAAATTGAACATCACCAAAGTGAGCTTTTGCAAGTCTATAGATCTCTTGTATTCTATCTGCATCTGTTTTTTGTGACATAATCTACCTTTGTTTGAATTTTTATGAAGTAATTATAGCATGTATAGATTGTAAAAAGATTACTCGTCCTCTTTTGTAGCGGCCCAAATAAATCCACCAACGCCAACTGTAAACACAACTATCAATAAAATTACTTCCGCGATATCTACACCCGTAAAATCACCCATCATAAACCTTTAGTTAATTTTTGCAATTATACTCCTGCATTTGTTATCTAATTGTTAATTTCACTCTGTGTTTTTTCTTTTAACTGCCCACATGCAGCTGAGATGTCGATGCCTTTTGAATCACGTATGGTAGAGAGAAGGCCATGTTTTATGAGATACTCTTGAAAGGCAAACATATCTTCATAACTTGGACGTTCATACGGTGTACCCGGATAAGGATTAAAGTAGATAAGATTGACCTTTGCTTTGATGCCTGAGAGGAGTTTGACTAACTTCTTGGCACTGCCAAGGTCATCATTTTTATTTTTAATAACAAGATACTCAAACATAACACGTTTTCGGGTATCTATTGGGAAGCGTTTTACTGCTTCTATGATAGAGTTGATGTTATGTGCTTTATTCATAGGTATAAGCTCTGTTCTAAGCTTATCATCTACTGCATGGAGTGATATGGCGATGTGGACACCCAAGTCCATCTTGCCAAGCTGATCTATCTTATTACTCAGTCCGCTTGTACTAACAGTTTGTCTTTTTCCTGATATGGCAAGACCCTCTTCTTCTTTAAAGATTGCGATGGCTTTTGCAAGATTATCAAGATTGTCGAGTGGTTCACCCATACCCATATAGACGATGTTTATTTTACGATTATGTTTGTGATTGTTATCGCGTTTGAGATTTACTACTTGAGCAACTATCTCGCCGGCTGTCAAGTCTCTAGTAAAACCGCCTTTTGCCGTTAGACAAAAAGAGCAGCCTACTTTACATCCGACTTGTGTAGAGACACAGATGGTGTACTTTGCCTCTTGCGTGAGCTCTCCGTCAGCATCATACTGTGCATCTTTCATCTTTAGCCAGACAGCTTCTACTGTTTTGCCATCCTGAAGCTCGAAGAGATACTTGATGGTTCCATCGCTTGACTCTTCTTTGCGAACGATTTTCATAGGATTAACGAGATATTTTTCAGCTAACTCCTCTTTCATAGCTTTAGGAATGTTCTTCATTGCATCATAATTATCTGCGTATTGATGATAGAGCCAGCCATAGATTTGCTTGGCACGAAAGGATGGTTTTACTAAGTTTGTTAGCTCTTCTTGTGTAAAGTCTAGGAGTGATGGTTTAGGTGCATTCATTTGGCTGTTAGTTCCTTAATACGTTTTGTTACATGCTCTTCAAGCAATATTTTTGCATCTGCATGATTTTTTAAAAAGTCATCATGTGCGTCTTTGTTAGTATAGTTTGTAACACAAAAAACTCCGCCTGCAGGAATGTTAAACTCTTTTGCAATTGCTAAAACAGAAAAATATTCCATATTTTCAATTCCTATGCCAAACTTTAAAAACTTTTTTGTGAGTTCTTCATTTGTGGAGATGTAGTTGGATGAGTTAACAATGAGATCTTTTGTATCTGTCGTATTTGTACTGATGACATTTTCCAGAGGAGTATAGGCATCATTGTTTAAAAACGCCAATTCAATGTTCGCTGCAGTTTTACTCTCAACGATGTCAAATATCTTCTGCTGACCATAACTTCCGGCCGTTCCTACAAAGAGTAAAAACTCCGGTTTGTCAAACAAACAGAGTCGCGTGAGATTCATAGCAGTCTCAATGAGCCCTACTCCCATAGGTGTTGCAAAAGAGAAAGTCTCATTGTTACCTGCACAAATTATCATTTTATTCCTTCAATTTATTTCATAAATTCAAGGGAACCTTTCCCTTATTATTTTGAACAACAAAGGAAGTAATTCCTTTGTTTACGCTAACGCTGTGTTCTCTTCAGCAGAGAGCTCACGCAACTAGTTGCTTTATAACCTTACCGGGATGTTGTTATCATGCAGGTACTGTTTTAAGTCCATGATGTCTATCTCTTTATAGTGAAAGATGGAAGCAGCAAGTGCAGCATCGGCACCATGCTCAAACGCTTCTTTAATGTGCTTCATAGTTCCTGCGCCACCGCTCGCGATGACTGGAACATTGACAGCTTTAGATATCTGCTCTGTGATGGTAAGCTCAAAGCCTGCTTTTGTACCGTCTGCATCCATAGAAGTCAAAAGAATTTCTCCGCTTCCACGTTCTACAACCTCTTTTGCCCACTCTAAAGCATCAATGCCTGTATCGACACGGCCACCATTTAAGTAGACATTGTAGGAGCCTTTTTCGTTTCTTTTCACATCAATAGCAGTTACGATGCACTGTGAACCAAAACGTTTTGCCCCTTCATCTATAAGCTCGGGTCGTTTTATAGCTGCAGAGTTCACACTTACCTTGTCGCAGCCAACATTGAGGAGTTTGTAGATATCTTCAAGTTTACGGATGCCACCGCCTACAGTAAGAGGTATGAATATCTCACGTGCGACCTCTGCAACAATGTCGACAATAGTATCGCGGTTATCAGATGAAGCAGTGATGTCTAAAAATGTAAGCTCATCTGCACCCTCTTCGTTGTATCTACGTGCAACTTCTACAGGATCTCCCGCATCTTTAAGACCGACAAAGTTTACACCTTTTACTACACGACCGTCTTTGACATCTAAACAGGGAATGATTCTTTTGGCAAAATAGTTTTTCATTGTTTTTGTAACTACCTTCTGGATTATTTTGAAATTATACACTTTTAGACTTAATAGCCAATTTGTTTCACGTGAAACACTGAGTTTAAAAAGATTTATGCTTGTTTAATATATTACGTATTATAATGTATTAGACTTCTTACATAACCTAGATAAATCTCAGAGGGAAGAAAAAAAGATGAAATTGTGCAAAATCTTTTTTGTACCCCAAGGGTATTTCCTGCGGGCAAGCGTAGCCGTAGCTACGGTGAGAAAAAGTTTTCTAAAGAAACATCGGCTTTGCCGACCGCTTCGCTTATTTTGTGCAAGTTCGCTTTTTTTATCCCTCCCTTTGGGCAATTTATAGAGAGCTTTACTTCGCGTTAGATAACCTTCACCGTAGCTACGGCTACGCTGAAGAACATCTGCCTTGATTAAAACTCTCTATAAAATGCTGAGATATTTCTAGGTTATGTAAGAAGTCTATTACAATATATTAATGGAATGAAATGAAAAAAGAAGAAATGATAGAGAAACTGCAAAAAGCAAAGTTTGCTGATTTACAGTGGATAGATAAAGCAAAAAATCTTATTGCCGGAACGAAAAATGACCAAGGCGTACTGCCAGTAGAAATACGTGAAAGTGAATTTGGCAAATGGTTTTACAATGAAGGTCAAAAACTAAAAAAACTTTCAAACAATCCATTAGAGTGCATGAAAAATATTGAAATACTCCATCAGCAACTTCATGATAGATATTATGAAATATATCATATTTATTTCTCTGAAGAAAAAAAAGCAGGTTTCTTCTCAAAACTGATGGGAGCAAAACGCCAAAATCTTACAAAAGAAGAAGAAGAGCATGTTGCCGCACTGCTTCACAATATGGAAACACACTCTAAAGAGTTTATAGACGAAGTAGAAAGATTAGAGAGACGCTTGGAAGCTGTCGCGCAAGAAAAGATAGATTCTGTCATGAAAAAGTAGGGTAAAATGAAAAAATATGAATTTTTTTCGTTTTGTTACCTTTTTATAAGTATTTTTAGTATAGACTAGCTCTTATGAATAAAGAAAGTGTTGTAGCGAAGAAGAAGTTTGGACAAAACTTTCTAAAAGATGAAACTGTTTTAAGAAAAATCGTCGAAGCGATGCCCAATAATGACAATAAAGTCGTAGAGATTGGACCTGGCTTAGGTGATTTAACTAAATTTTTAGTTGATGTCAAAAGTGTAGAAGCTTTTGAGGTAGATACCGATTTATGTAAACTGTTACAAAGTACGTTTAAAAAAGAGATTGCTACCAAGCGACTCCACATGCATTGTGGAGATGTGTTACAAGCTTGGCAGAGTACTTTGATAGATGAGCCGTATGACTTAGTGGCAAACTTGCCCTACTATATAGCTACGAACATCATACTCAAAGCACTCGCAGATCCAATGTGTAAAAATATACTTGTAATGGTACAGCTTGAAGTGGCAGAGAAATTTTGCGCAACAAGTGGAGAGAAAGTATTTGGTTCTTTGGGCATTATTGCTCAAAGTGTTGGAGAGGCAGCAATTGTCACAAAAGTTCCACCAACTGCATTTGATCCACAGCCCAAAGTAGATTCTGCTGTTTTTCTCATACAAAAGAAGAGAGACAGAAGTCAAAAAGAGTTCGAGGATATGCTTAGAGTTGCATTTACGCAGCCTCGAAAAACCTTGATGAAAAATCTCTCTTGTAAATATGACAAAGCAGAACTTCAAGAGGCTTTTATGAAGCTGGGACTTACATTAACGATTCGCCCTCATCAAGTTAGCACGAAGGACTATCACCAACTCTATACTATGATATAAAAGGAGTTTGGATGGCAGAAGAAACACAAGAGGCGCAGCAACAGAGCAAACCTCAAACAGACCGTAAACCAAATAACAACAGAAGAAACAACAACCGTAGACCTAACAATAACCAAAATAGACAAGACGGTGACAAAAATAACGCCAAGGGCAATAAAAATGCCAAGTCAGGTAACAACAATCGAAATAAAAGTCGTAATCGTCATAAGAGAGGCCCTGCCCCTGTTGATGAAAACCTCAAATCATTTGTTGTTAAAAATCAAGAAGCACATAAGCAAAGACTGAATCCTCACTATAAACTGGACTTAAACTCAAAAGCAAAAGTACGCATTACTCCCCTTGGTGGATTGGGTGAAATCGGTGGAAACATCGCTGTATTTGAGACAGAAAAAGAGGCTATCCTCATTGATGTTGGTATGAGCTTCCCTGATGAAGAGATGCATGGTGTTGATATTTTAATTCCTGACTTTTCTTATCTTCATGAGATTAAAGATAAAATTGTCGGTATTATTATTACCCACGCTCATGAAGACCACATTGGTGCAATACCATACCTTTTTAGAGAGCTACAGTTTCCTATTTATGGGACACCGCTTCCTCTTGCTATGATAGGTAACAAGTTTGACGAACATCACTTGCAAGAGTATAGAAAATACTTCAACCCGGTAGTAAAACGTCAATCTTATAAAATTGGAAATGACTTTGAGATTGAGTGGATGCATATGACACACTCGATTCTAGACTCTTCATCTCTCGCTATAACAACAGATGCAGGAACTATCATTCATACAGGTGATTTTAAAATTGATTACACGCCGGTTGATGGTTATACAGCTGACTTGCACCGTTTGGCATATTATGGAGATAAAGGGGTTTTATGTCTCTTGAGTGATTCTACAAACTCACACAATCCAAATCCTACGCCTTCAGAGCTTTCCGTAGCACCTGCTCTTGATCGTGTATTTTCTAAAGCGGAAGGAAGAATTCTTCTTTCAACATTCAGCTCAAATATCCACCGTGTATATCAGGCTATTCAGTATGGTATAAAGTATGGACGTAAGGTCTGTGTTATTGGACGCTCAATGGAGAGAAACATTGAAGTAGCGATGCAGTATGACTACATCAAGTTTCCGAAAAATATCTTTATTGATGCAGATGAAGTCTCACGCATGAATGACAAAGAGGTACTGATTGTAACAACAGGTTCTCAGGGAGAGGCAAATTCGGCTCTTTTTAGAATGAGTATTGGTGAGCACAGACATGTCAAGATCAAACCAACTGATTTAATCGTGCTCTCATCACGTGCTATTCCAGGAAATGAGGGAAGTATTTCACAAATGCTCAATCATCTTCAAAAAAGTGGTGCGAAAGTTGCGATGGACAGAGATATTCACGCATCTGGACACGCTTCAATGGAAGAGCAGAAACTTATGTTACGTCTAGTTAATCCTAAATTCTTTCTTCCTGTTCATGGTGAATATAACCATGTAATGAAGCATAAAGAGACAGGTATGATGTGTGGTGTTCCTGAGCGAAATATTCTGCTTATGACAGATGGTGAGCAGATAGAAGTCGCACCAAAATATATGAGAAAAGTAAAAACAGTAAAAACTGGTAAAACATATATTGATAATCAAAACAATTATGAAATCGAAGATGATATTGTTCTGGACCGTCAAAAACTTGCAACAGACGGTGTTGTGATGATTGTGGCTCAAGTCAGTGAGCAGACAGCTAAGATGATAGCTAAACCACAGGTAACAACCTTTGGTATCGTTGCAGACAAACGCGACAAAGCCTTTGCAAAAGAGATGGAAGATATTATTGAAAACTTCCTTCTTAACATGAAGCCGGGACTTATTGGAAATCATAAAACATTAGAGGGAGATTTGCGTCAGGTAGTAAGAAAACATATCTACCGTAAGATGAAAAAGTATCCTCTTATCGTTCCACATATTTTTGTTCACTAAAAAGTTCTCACCTTTGTGGTGAGCTACTTTTTTCTACAAATCATTTTCTCAGCAAACTCTTGATATCCT
>JALVXQ010000308.1 GCA_027038255.1 Sulfurimonas sp.
ATGGCATTGCCGAGAAAGAGTTTGAATTTTTTTAATACTTCAGGCAGTGGGGGAGCATCTTTTGTGTCTTCGACTTTAATGCCTGTTATCTCTGTAATGTGAGGATTAATCTCTTTTGCATGTACCAAAGACTCAAATCTGTCAATAATTATGCCGTCTCGTACTTTTACTGCTGCAAGTTCGATGATCTGATGTTTTTCTATTTTTGAACCGTTCGTCTCTATATCTACTATACAAAATTCTGCCTCTTTGAGAGGGACGAAGGCTGTGTTAAAATAGTAATAGCCTTGATGCTTTACAAGGCTTAAGCCCTGTGCTTGCCAAAGTTCAAGAGAGAGTTCAAGTTCATGCTCTAGTTGGTCTTTTAATGTTTTGAGTGAAAGACCACGTGTTGCAAGACGCGAGACACTTTTTGCATCAAGATTTATGTTATGAATGAGCATTAATGATAAAATCCTTCACTTTTTTGGCATCTTTAATGCCATGTGCTTTTTCAACACCGCTACTGACATCAACACCATAAAAGCCATATGGCTTGAGTGTAGCAACATTCTCAGGTGACAAGCCGCCTGCAAGAATAATTTTTGAGCAGTCCACACCATCAAACCACTCTAAATTTATACGTTTGCCTGCTCCGCCATAAGCCTCACAATAAGCATCTACAAGTCTATATTCATCGGCATGTTTTTCTATATCTTCTTTAGTCTTTGCCCGTATAACTTTAATGTGAGGGATTGTGAGTGTATCATAAAGAGAGGGCTTTGCTTCAAAATGAATTTGTGCCAAGGTTGCACCAACTCTGTGGCATGTTTTATTGATTGTCTCTGCATCGACATTGACAAAAAGAGCGATTTTTTCTACAAAAGGAGGCAGTTTTTTGATGATATCTTCTGCCTGCGTGAGCGTTACAAAACGAGGAGATTTTTCATAAAAGACAAAACCAAGTGCATCTGCACCGGCTTCTATTGCCATCATGGCATCTTCATAGGATGTTATACCGCAGATTTTTGTACGCATTAGATTTGCAGACTCCTAATAGCCTCGGCGCGATTTTCATGTTTAAAGACATAACTACCGGCTACGACTACATCAACACCTGCATCTTTAAGGGCTTGAATGTTCTTATCGCTCACACCGCCGTCCACTTCTATGAGACACTCAGGATTGAGACGTCTACGCATCTCATCTAACTTCATCGCTTTTGGAATGACAGTCTCTATGAAACTCTGCCCACCAAAACCAGGATTGACGCTCATGAGCAACACCATGTCCAAATCACCTAAGATGTATTCTAGCTCTTGGGGGATTGTATTTGGGTTTAAAACGATAGCGGGTTTAATGCCATACGAACGTATTTTTTGAATAAGTCTGTGCGGGTGCTTCTCCTCTTCTATATGAAAAGAGATATATTTGGGTTTTAGGGGTGCGAACAGCTCTACAAAAAAAGTATTGTTTTTCACCATCAGATGAATATCTAAAGGTTTTGTTGCAGCTTTTGCAACTGCTGAGACAACAACAGGCCCAATGGTGAGATTTGGCACAAAATGGCCGTCCATAACGTCAACATGGACTAAATCACAGCCACCTTGACAAATCTCTGCAACATCACGTGCAAGATTTCCAAAATCAGCCGATAAAATACTTGGTGCTACTTTCATCATAAACTTTTCCTTTTCTTCGTGAAATTATAGTCTGATGTAACTTTTATCTAGTTAAGAAGAAGAGAAAATTATCATTATTGAAGTTCAAATCAACCTGTACGCCTTTTTTATCTTGTGCTATTTCTAAAAGACTTTCAACATTTGGATAGGTACGCGGGAGTGTGATATCTACATTGATCCCTTCATCTGAGAGAAGTGTTTTGACCTTTCCCCCAACGATGTTGACAAGTTCGGCAAGAGTATCTAAAATGAGCTCTTTGTCCTCTGTCTCCTCTCCTATTAAAAGCTCACAGGCTTTTTTTGCGATTCCTTCAGGAAAAACAAGAATGATCATACCGTCAATATCTCCATAAAAACCGATGGAACTTGCGATTTTATTCTCTTTTTCTGCTATCTCTATCTTATCAATCTTGACAGCTTCTTTGAGTGCCTCTGAATTGGTCATCATCTCTATTGTAGCCACTGTGGCATCGATAAAGTTGGGTATTTCGGTCACTATCTCTTTATTGATGATGCGTTTACTTTTAATTGCAGCAGCAGAACTAGCACCCAACTCTTCTAAAAGTTCTTTATCTCCTAAAATATCATCCATCTGTTCAAAAAACATGATGCCGGCATCTTCAAGTGTCTCTTTAAAAGTGAGTGGAGTCTTCTCAAAAGTCATACCGACAAAGCAGATAGTTGCATTGTACTCTGCTGCCGTGGAGGCAAGTTTTGAGAAAAAATTAAGTGCATGAATGTTCATACTGACGACTTTATAAGTATCGAAGATAAAGAGTCGAAAGCCAACATTGAGTGAGTTGTTGTGGTAAGCTATGTTAAAAGTATTGCCAATTTCTGCATCTAAAAAGGAGGAGACTGTGTAGATGATGGCATTGCCTGTGACACGGGTTGCAACCTTTTGTCCCATCTGCCCTAAAAAGGTATCATCAATGATGACATCATAGGCATTTTCAGCTTTTGCTTTTTCATCAAACTCCTCTTTTGTCTGTGCTACAATAGGATTATGCCCATTGTCATGCAACTCAATTGCCATAGCTGCGCGTTGTGATTTGTCATCACTGTAGAGGAGAACATTTTTACTTTGATTTTTAAAACTTGCAGAAAAAAGAGTTGCCGCTTCTTGTGTTTTAAAGAGTGAAAACATCAACTCGTCATTGTAAAATTTTATGATAGTCTTATACTTTTTTGTATCATAGTCACAAAAACCTACGATAATATGGTTGGCTGCTCGAACTTTTTGAAAAAGTTTTACAAAAGTATCGAGTCCGTTGCGATTAAAAAAGATGACTTTGTTAAGAGAGACGAGAATCATGTCACAGTTGAGTTGAATGGCGGATTCGATATCTTCAATGTTTAAAAGAGAAGCGCTTGATGTTCCATCGAGAAAACCTTGTGGACGAAAAACACCGACACCGTCTTTTACTACTGCTCTCATGCTATCTCCATTACATCTGAAAATTCATCATAAATATCTGCAACATAGTCTATCTGAAAATCTATGAAATCATTTAAACCGGCTTCAATAAACTCTGCTTTTGAGAGTGTAAAAAAGAGAAGCAGGTGCATCCATTTGCCAAGCTGGTCTATTTTTTCATTATCAGAGGGTTTTACGCCGCTTGCAGCTTGAATGATTTGAGGAATCTCTTCATTCATTTCCCACTTCTGTGCGATTCGCTCGCATATGTCAAACAAATCCATAGAGCAGAGCCTTTTTAAAATGGTGTTGAGGTCTATATTGTGCACACTGCGTAACAGTTTGACATCATTTATCTTTTCACAAAAGAGCGCTTCAGAGACTATAATACTTGCCGGCAGCAGTGATATGGCACTCTCTGTCTCTTTATCATCAATGTTCAGATGGTGCAAAATTCTCTGCCAGCCAATGGAGAGTTCATCCTGCAAATCGCTGAAAGAACTTTTGTTGAGTTGAAAAAGTTGCCATTTTGTCGGAGAGAGCAGGGTAATCATATAGTTATATACTGTCTGTTGTGCTCGGGAAACGCCTAAAATGCCAAAAATCTGTGCAACATCACTCACTTCACTTCTAAAAGCATAGATAGGTTTGTTCACAAGATCTTTGAGGTAGATGCTCAGTGCTATGTCTTCTTTTGCCGCTTTTGCCGCTTTGGGTAAATCACCGGCATTTAAAGCAAAGATAGTCTCACGCAATGCCTTTGGTGAAGGCGGAATTTTCTCTATAAATGCATCAATCTTTTCTTGTGTTATCAAAATCATATACTTTCTGCTGAATATTGTATATTTTAGCTACAATAATATAAAAGGATTATAAAATTGTAGCAATAATTGTAAATAGCTTTGGCTTAAGTTGAAGTTTTGCTTTAGTTTGGTACAATTCGCAACTTTAAAATATCATTCAAGGATACTCAAATGGCAAGAAGATGTGCTATTAGCGGCAAAGGCCCTATGAGTGGGAACAATGTCTCTCACGCAAAAAACAGAACGAAACGTCGTTTTTTATTAAACCTAAGAACAGTGCGTATCACGTTAGAAGATGGTACTACGAAAAAAATTAAGATTTCTGCAAGAGAATTACGCACACTTAAGAAAAATTCGTAAACTTTAGGAATTGGTTTGAATCTTTTAGAAAGGATTCGCAAATTCTTAAATTGGGAGATTGCTCCCAAACCAGATAGAGAACTTCTTCCCGAAGTTTACCCACACTTAAAAGCTTTCCGCTTACCTCTCATACTTACTGTAATTGTTATGCTCATTGGAACTATAGGCTATGTCCTTATAGATAATTTTACGATTATCGATGCAATTTATCAAACAGCGATTACTTTTACAACTGTTGGATTTGGAGAGATTGCTCCCATTTCACCTACTGGAAGAATCTTTACGATTAACTTGATTATTGCCGGTTTTGCAGTCTTTTCAAGTGCGGTAGGTATTCTGGTAGCAGAGATAAATAAAGGGCATATCGTTGCCATACTAAAGGAGCGAAGAATGTTGTATAAAATCGCAAGGCTTAAAAAGCATTTTGTTGTTTGTTATCATAATGATTATACCATTGAAGTGACAAAGCAACTTCGTAAAAACCACATTCCTTTTGTTGTTATTGATCCCAGGCCTGAGATACATGAGTGGGCTGTAGAGTTTAGATATCCTGAGTATCTTCAGGCGGAGCCTCACGCAGAGCTCGCAATGCTTAAAGCACATCTCTCCTCTGCAAAAGGGCTGATAACACTCTCGGACTCAATCGCAGATAATATTGCACTGATTGCCTCTGTACGGCTTTTTGAAAAAGAGCACTATCTTCCTCGTCCTTATTATGTCATCTCTGCAGCGGAGTCTATGAGTGATGTTGAAAAACTCAAAAAACTTGGAGCAGACACGGTTGTCAGTCCTACAAAACTGACAGCGCAGCGTGTAAGTGCCATGGCAGCACGTCCTGATATGGAGAATCTGCTTGAAGAGTTTTTGTATAAAAGCGATAACCCTTTAGATATGCAGGAGATTGAAGTACCGCGCTACTCTTGGGCAGTACTTAAAAAACTTAAAGAGACGCACATTCGAGAGATTGCCAATACTTCGATTGTAGGTATGACAAAAAAAGATGGAAAGTTTATCAGTATGCCAAAAGGGGACACGCTTGTTATGAGTGAATCCAAACTTTTAGTTATTGGCACACAAGAGGGTATAAAGATAACAAGAGATTTACTGAAAAAAAGAGTAAAACCGAAGGAGTTGAAATTTGTATAAATTAGTAGAAATAAAGAGCGGTGTCTGTGCTGCTGAAGGTTTTTTTGCGGATGGTGTGAGTGCCGGTTTAAAATCAGCAAATGCAAAAGATATGGCATTTGTTTACTCTAAAGAGTTGTGTGAGATAGCCTCTGTTTTTACGACAAATAAAATGGCAGCGGCACCTATTCGACATTTCAAGGCAAAAGGGAACTTTCAAACGAATTTTGTGCTTATAAACTCCAAAAATGCCAATGCGATGACAGGCAAAGCAGGCATTTCTGATATTGATGAAATTTTAAATACGCTACCGACTTGCGTGAAGAATCCTGTGATGAGCTCAACCGGTGTTATTGGTGTGCGTATCCCAAAAGAGAAGATCATTCAGGGTGCAAAACTTTTTGACCTCACGCAAAGAGAGCCTCACGCAGCGGCGCAGGCAATAATGACAACAGACAGTTTCTCAAAAGAAAAAGCATTCAAAGTCGAACTCGCAGACGGAAGTTCATTTCACATTGGTGCGATGGCTAAAGGGGCAGGAATGATTAACCCTGCTATGGCTACGATGCTCTGTTTTATTACCACAGATGCAAAAGTCTCAAAAAGTGAGATGCAGGCAATTTTGGAAAGAGTAACTCTGACAACTTTTAATGCCGCAAGTGTAGATGGTGATACCTCTACAAATGATACGGTAATGCTGTTGAGTAACTCGCAATCAGGTATATATAATACAGAAGCTTTTGAATCGGCACTTCATGAAATAATGAAGTTTTTAGCCCGCGAGATGGTACGTGATGGAGAGGGTGCAACCAAGCTTGTAACATACAAGGTGACAGGTGCAAAAGATGATACTGAAGCAGAAATCGTTGCAAAAGCACTCTCAAACTCACTGCTTGTCAAGACGGCACTTTACGGTGAAGACCCAAACTGGGGAAGAATTGCTTCAACAGTTGGAGCAAGTGGTGTAGAGGCTTATGAAGAAAAACTTACAATCTCTTTTGAAGATGTATGTGTTTATAAACAAGGCGAACTCTTCTTCGATGCTGCAATGGAAGCCAAAGCCGCAAGCGTGATGAAACAAGATGCTTTTACAATCTCTTGTAATCTTGGAATAGCCGATGGAGCTTTTGAAGCGTATGGCTGTGACTTGGGTTATAAATATGTAGAGATTAATGCAGATTACAGAACGTAATCTTCGCGATTTTATTTGCTATTTTACTTTTTTAAATTCTTAGAAGAAAACAGTGTTCCTTTAGTATAAGTATCTTCAAATAAAAATTCTCTTGCTGATGTTAAATCATAGCCATTACATAAAAACATCTCTTTATTATGATTCATCATATATTGTGCAGCTTTTAATTTTGTAACGATTCCACCCGTAGCAAATTCATTATTTGGTGAGTGTTCTTGTTCTAACTCCTCATCTTTAATCTCTGAAACGAGTTTTCTAATTTTAGCCTTTGGATTTGTTTTTGGATTCTCTTCATAGTATCCGTCAATATCACTTAAAATGATGAGAATATCAGCATCAGTATAATGTGCAACATGTGCTGAGAGTTGGTCATTGTCGCCAAAGAGTTGTTCCGGTGTTGTAGATATGTCATTTTCATTCACGATAGGTAAAATATTGTTTT
>JALVXQ010000309.1 GCA_027038255.1 Sulfurimonas sp.
ACCTTGTGACGATTTCACTCTATGCAACGGCATTTGCTTCCTATGGCGAGACATTTTTTACACAAAAAAGTGTCTGGCTGCATCACGGGCTTATTACAGTTGCTATTATTCTGCCTGCAATTATCAACCTTGTTAGTGCCTCATTTGTCGGAAAGAGTGAAACGGTCATCGTTGTTCTCAAAGTTTCCATTTTAATTCTAGTCATCGTAGCAGGGGCTTCTTATGTCGATACAGAGCGAATGAACCCAGTGCATTGGAGTTCACCGCTCTCTATTGTTACGGCAGGAATGATTATTTTTGTAGCTTATGAGGGCTTTGAGCTTATTGCAAACTCGGCAGAAGATATTAAAAACCCAAATAAAAATTTACCGCGTGCTTTTTATGCTTCTGTAATCATCGTTATTGCGCTCTATGTTCTCATCTCCATCATCACAGTTGGTAATGTTCCCGAAGCACAACTGATGCAGGCAAAAGATTATGCTTTGGCTATTGCTGCAAAACCCTCTTTGGGACATGTAGGTTTTGTTTTGGTTGCTTCTGCGGCACTACTCTCAACATTTTCAGCCATCAATGCAACTATTTATGGAAATGCACGGCTTGGATATATTGTAGCCAAAGATGGAAAACTCCCCCGTTCTTTAATGGATGAATCGAAAAAAAGTGGTGTTCCATTCCGAGGGGTTTTATATACAACACTTTTGAGTCTTATTCTTGCCAACAGCATCAATCTCACGGAGATTGCAATCATTGGAAGTGCCAGTTTCTTGCTTATATTTACCCTTATAAACATCAGTGCCTACAGGTTGAGAAAAGAGATAGCCGCAAAAAGCTTTATTCTTATTATTTCATCTCTCTTGGCATTTTTGGCGCTTTGTACCTTGATGCTGCATACCTATAGCTCAAATCCAAGAGCAGTCATTATATTTATGTCCTTTATCATCATCTCTGTACTGTTTGAACTAATTTACGGAAGATATGTGCGTGGTCAACTTTTTAACAGAAAATATAAAAACATAAAGAAAAAAAAGAGTCCTTAACATTGCGCTAACGCTCTTTAGAGTACAATCTTCCTATGTTAAAAATACTACTCTTAGAAGATGATGCAATTTTATCGGAGACTTTAATTGAACTGCTTAAAAGTGAGGAGTTTGATGTCACGCATGTAGATGATGGAGAAAAAGCGCTTGATGTTACGTTCACACAGCAATTTGATCTTTTTTTACTTGATGTTAATGTTGCTTACTTAAATGGCTTTGAACTCTTAAAAAGCCTGCGTGAGGGTGGAGATATGACACCGGCAATTTTTATTACAGCTCTGACTGACATCGCTTCGCTCTCTCATGGATTTGAGGTAGGTGCTGATGACTACATCAAAAAACCTTTTGATTTTGATGAGCTTTTAGTACGTATTCATGCACTTTTGAAAAAATCATACCATACCTATGTTGATGAACTTCAAGTCGGAGCATTTCGCTTTGTGATAGAAAAAGATGAACTCTACAAAGATGCGGAGTTTATTGCCCTCTCTCCGTTTGAGTTGAAAATAACAAAACTTCTTTTTCAAAACCTTGATAAAACTCTGCAAAAAGAGCTGATTTTAGAGTATCTGGGCGAGGGTAGAGAGATGAGTGAAGGCTCACTGCGTGTTCACATTAACAAACTTCGTAAAATCGGACTGCCAATCACAACCGTAAAAGGGATAGGATACCGTCTTGCATCATCATGAAAAAACAGCATTTTTAAAGTTTTTTATCACCTATTTTATTAGTGTCGCCTTACTGATTTTAGCAGCAGGTTTTTTTTATTACCTTCAGATGCAAAACCACCTTTTAAAGAGTGAAGAGTTTTCTCTTATAGAGTATGCCAGACATATCAAACTTCATCTCAGTATGGATGGCTACCGTGATGGCACATATTCTCATAGATTTGTAACAAAGCCAGGAGAAGATATAGATATAAGGAACTTTACTGCTTCAGATAAGAGTTTTATAAAGTATCTTCCAACAAAAAAACCATATTATTATCTTCAGATTCTCAAGAAAAAAAATGCTTTTAATAAAAAACTTTTTGAACTCAAAGTTAAAATCTGGACACTTCAGGTTTTGCTACTTTTAATTTTTGCCTTTATCAGTTATAAACTTGCTAAAAATGCTCTTAAACCACTTCAAGAGAGCATTTCAACACTTGATAAGTTTGCAAAAGATCTCATACATGACCTAAACACACCTGTTACCTCCATTAAGCTTAATATGAAACTTCTTGAGAAAAAAGAGGAATGTTCAGAAAATTTAGCTCTACAAAGAGTAAAAAAAAGTGTAGAGACCATCTCAGAACTGCATGAGAATCTTACTATTCTCCTCCAAGAAGAGACCTTTCAGCTGCAGCAGCTGAATCTCTGTAAAATCACGCAAGAGATAGTGCAAACACAGCAGCAGATATACCCAGATATTCGCTTTGTTCAAGAGTGCTCAAACCTTACAGTAAAACTCAATGATCACGCCATAAAACAGATACTTCAAAACATAATTTCTAATGCCTGCAAATATAATGTTGCAGGTGGATATGTAAAAATATACAATGATGAAAAGGCACTCTACATTCAAAACAGTGGACCAAAGATAGAAAGTCCAGAGAAAATTTTTGATCGTGCATATAGTAGTGATGAAAGAAGCAGCGGCATAGGATTGGACATTGTGAGCCGCTTGGCAAGAGCGATGAATATTGAGATTCAAGTCAAAACAGATGAAGAGAGTAATACTTTCATCTTAACATTACGCTAACAGATAAATCATATAATGAGGTATCTTAAAAATAGGATTTATTATGAAAAAGATAATGATGACAGCGGTAGTGTTGAGTAGCGTACTTTTTGCACAGAGTGCCGAGGAACTTATAGATGCAAACGGATGTCTTGCATGTCATGCAGTAGCAAGTAAAAAAGCGGCTCCTGCATTCGCAGGCATAGGAAAAAGAAACAAACGTTTTGAAGGTTCTGATGCAAAAGCTACTATAATGAACTCAATTAAAAATGGTTCGTCAGGGAAATACCCAATGTTTGCAGATAGTGCAATGCCTGCATTTCCAAATTTTTCGCAAGAAGAGTTATCAACACTTGCTGATTATATCTTAGCACAATCTTCAATAGCTAAAGGCAAAGGTATGGGGCAAGGAAGAGGTATGGGAATGGGAAGAGGTATGCAATAATGAAATATCCTCCATTTTTTGATACGATTGAAAATATCGTTGTTTATGATGATTTGTGTAAATTTTTAGGTGTAAATGAAGATGGTATACTTGAATTTTCTTATGCCGATATAGTCAAATCTGCAGGGCATAGTTGTGCTACGGTTGCAGGGGCTTACTTAATGGCACAAAAGGGCTTACAGGCACTCTATAAAGATGAGATGCCTCAGCGTGGTAACATAAAAGTAGAGCTTCAAAAAGCACCAAGAGAAGAGAACAGCGGTGTAGTTGGTGCAGTTATCTCCAACATCACCGGTGCAACTTCTGATTTTGGATTTGGCGGCATACCTACAGGAAAATACAACAGACGTGATCTGCTCTTCTTTGAAGCAGATATAGGGCATGACCTCTGTCTGACTCGTCTTGATAGTGGTGAAAAAGTTTATGTAGATTACAGACCACAAAAAGTGGTTAATCCTATGGCAATTTTAAAGTCTGCTATCAAACCTGATGCTACACAAGAGGATAAAGAGAGTTTTCCTCAAAGATTTCAAAAAATGGTGCAAACTGTTTTTGAGAATGCTGATGAAGTTATTGAGATTACTCACTCTTAGCCTGCTTTGCACTGTTTTAACAGTGCAAGCAGAGACTTTGACAGTAATTGTAACAGGCTTGGAAAATACTCATGGAGAAGTACAATGCTCTCTTTACAACAAAGAGGGAACTCTTCCCGATAAAAAGCTAAATAAATATTATAAAATCCAACGTGTATCTATAAATGGTGCGCAAGTAAAAGTAATTTTTAAAAATTTACCAAAAGGTAGATATGCTGTAAATGCATTTCATGATGAGAATAATAATAGCATCATTGATAAAGGTCTGCTTATGCCTGAAGAGGGAGTAGGACTTTCAAACTTTGAAACAATCAACCTCTTTCATTTGCCAAACTTTAAAAAAGCAAGTTTTCTGCTAGATGAAGATAGAGAGATTCAAATGAAAATCATCTATTTTTAATCTTTTGCAGAGGTTTGAAGCTCTGCAAAATTGAGTAATTTATACTCTACGCATACATAGAAAAATCATATGCTGCACTTGAAGTGGATTGATCTGTAGTTGATTGATCTAGTATATCTAAAAGAGTTGATGCATATTCATCACTGCTCATAGATGTTGCATCAACTTCTTTCATTTGAGAAACCATTGACTGCTTATCTGCTTGAGAGAGTGAACTCATTTGCTCTTTTAATGCATTTTGATCATCTTGAGAAAGTCCTTGCATGATACTTTTCATACCACCACCTTGTCCTTGCCCCTGACCTTGTCCTTTACCAGTACCTTGCATCTGTTGTTGCATTTGCAATTGTTGCATTGAACCACTTGCTGCTACATCCATAGTAAATCCTTTTTGTTTTATTGTGTTGACAAGCAAAAATCATTCCTTATTAACACTATTTACATTTTATAAAATGAATGTTAAGTAAACGTTAATGATAAACTAATAGGGAGTTTTTAACATTAAGCTAACACAAAAATGATAGAATTCCTCACTGTAAATTATAAGGATTTTATATATATGAATAAAAAAATAGCTTTAAGTCTGCTTGTTGCTCTCTCCCTCAATGCAATGGATCTTAATGAAACTGTAAAAGAAGCATTACTGCACAATAATTCTCTAAAAAAAGTTATTTTAGATAAAAAAGAGGCAAAGCAAAACAGAGATTTGAAAAAATCACAAAATTTTGGTAGATTTGACTTAAAAGTTGATTATGACCACTATAACAATGCTAGAACATTAGTACCGCTCACGCCTATGGATATTGCTGCTTCACCTACTGGTGCATATGAAATACCAACAACAAATGATTTAGTATCTACTGGTGTAAGTTATACTGTTGTACTCTTTGATGGTTTTGCAAAGCAAAATTCTTATAAAATATCTGATTTAGCATATAAAAACTCTACATTAAAAATCAAACTCTCACGGGAGGAACTTATATATAATGTAAGAAGTCTCTATCTATCACTACTTTCACTTCAAGAGCAATTAAATGCTCAAGAAAAATATGTAGAATCTCAAAACAGACTCTACGAGTATGTTTTAAAAGAGTATGACTTAGGAAGCAAATCAAAACTTGATACTTTAGAAGCAAAAAATTCTTATGTTGAAGCTTTATCTAGTAAAAAGAAGATTGAGGCAAATATTGCAATTTTAAAAGCCTCTTTATCAAAATTAATCGCTTCAAACAAGTTTGATAAAGCAGAAAAAATTACTATTAGTTTCAATGAAGATGCGCAACAAAATCCAGATATTAAAAAATTAAGTCGATTTAAACTTGCAGAATTTTCAAAAAATATAGCCCAAAAAAGAGTTGACTCCGCTAAAGCTTCCTATTATCCAAAAATTGATTTATCAACGTATTATGGATACAGTATGGGTCCAAATGCTACAACAAATACTTATTCTGCAACAGGAACTACCTACTTAAATGAGGGTGATTTTAACTCTGAAAATATCTGGCAAGTGGGTCTTCACCTTAAATGGAATATTTACGATTTTGGAGTTAAAAGTGCCAGTGTTCAAAAAGAGAAAATTGCACTCTTGAAGTCAAAAATTGACATAAATGATGTGAAGTTGGAGTTAACAAAAAATCTAAAGATAGCAAAAAGTAAAGTGGCACTCGCAAAAGCTGACTACATTTCATTGAAAAGTCAATATGAACTGCTCGTTGCAATACAAGAAGCACAAAAAATCAAATATGAAAACAGTGCGTTAAGCCTTACCGATCTTTTAGCCACTGAGGCAAAAGAGGCATTAGTCTATGCCAAAATGGTTAACGCAAAGTATGAGTATCAAAAAGCAAGATATTATATAGAGTATCTTTTAGAAAAGGGAGAGAAATAGATGAAAAAAGTTATATTAATAGTAATTACAGTTTTAGTTGTTGTATCAGCAGCACTATTCTTAAAAAAACAGAGAGAGAGTGTTGCAAATTTACCAGTAGCCAAAGAGTATTTAAAAAGTGTAGCTATTGTTATGCCAAGAGAGGAGTATATTTCACAAAAACAAGAGTTTTTAGCAGAGGTTTTATCATCTAAAAGTGCCAATATTGCCACAAAATTTGTAGCGAAAATAAAGAAAATATATGTTAACGAAAACGATAAAGTCAAAAAAGGTGACCTTCTAATCTCTTTAGACGATAGAGAGATTTTAGCAACACTATCATCTCTTAAAGGAGAAAAAAAATCTTTAACACTAGATGTTACAAATGCAAAAAATATTTTACAAAGAAATCAAAAACTTTACGACATAGAAGCAATTTCAAAAGAGGCATTTGATGCTTCTCGTGCAATGTACCAAACAAAATTATCAGCACTCAAAAGCACTGATGACAAGATAAAGCAGACGAAAGTACAGTTGCAATACTTAAACATAAGAGCACCTTTTAGTGGGGTAATAGGCTCAAAACTATTAGATGCAGGTTCATTAGCTCCAGCTGGAAAAATAATCTTGACACTTAATTCTGACGACCAAAAACTTAACTTTATGTTTTCACAAAATGAAAAACCAATAGTTGCCGGACAAAAGGTATTTTTAGGCAATAAAGAGATTGGAAATATCTCTAAAATATATGATGATGCGAGAAATTCTCTGCTTGTGGCTGAAGTAAAACTCCATAAACCTCTGCCATATGCAAATAAGTCGTATAAAACTATTGCAGTAGAA
>JALVXQ010000310.1 GCA_027038255.1 Sulfurimonas sp.
AGTTGCCAATGCGGCTTGATTAAATAGTGCAGATGTTGCATTTATCTCATTTTCTAAATCCCCAATTGGAATCCATACCCTTTGTGTGATGGCACTCTCCATCTCCTCACAGGATGCATTTGTATCATGAAACGCAGAGGCATCTATCATCTCGATTGCTACTATAGTTTCTGTCGCTTTAGGAGTATCTAGGTTGTCAGGGTCCATTGAGACTATTTTAAAATTGCCTTCTCTTGAGGCAACCTGTGTTGGGAGATTATAGTAAGCTATTTTTGTGCTATCATCAGGATCTTCGTCAAGCTTATAGTAATCATTGTGGACTATATTAAAAATACCTTGGGCTGGAGCGTAGTTAAAGTTTGATGAAGAACACATTTGTATTTTATGACTTGCACCAATTTTATGACTATATCTTATTGGCTCTGCAGAACCAATATTGATATTGTAATCTACTTGAATATTTATAGATGAGTTTAAATCACTTTGCGTCGGATCTAGTTGATAATAAAGATAAATACCATCATTTGAATTCATAGTCCCAATTTGTACATCTATTATATTGGTAGTACTTGTAGAAGAAGAATCTGTAACTGTTTGCGGTATTAAATCTCCTGTTAATGCCTTTTTAGTAGTGCTAAGTATATAAGGTGCGGTAGAATTAATATCTAAAACACTAATATTTAAATCAGTAATATCAACTTGTGTGTCTAGTTGGCTTTTTAAATATATAGTTACTTCAATAGGCTCATGTGAGATAGCACCTCCTGCTAGTTTCTCGGTAGTAAGTCTTGGGTCGTGAGAACCATCATTGTCTTCTGTAAAATATACGCCTTGTTGTTTATATGCATAATCATAACAAAATTCAGGTTCATAAATATCCGTTGAGAATGCTATAAGCCCTGGAAAGATTTGATCGCCAGTCCCATTTACATTATAAGCTGATAATGCAAGGCTTGTTGATGACTGTGCTGTATCCATATATTCTGAGACATCGAATGTATCACTATCCAACCCTGGATAATATGATATACTACTGTCTGCTGCTACCCCGAAAGTGGAAATAGAACCATTAAAAGCATCATCTACAGGGTTTAAAGTATTTGAAAGATCAACATAGCTTGTAGTTTTTTTATCTTGAATTTTAAAAGTATCATAGTTGAGCTTCTTTTCTGCTCCAGAACCATAGAAAAGAAGTTTTGCAGATATTGATTCTCCCGTAGGGAGAGTTAAAGGTGTTAAAAAGCCACTTAAATCTAAATTAATGCTTTTTGTTGTTCCAGAACCAAGAGGTATGAGTGCATCAAAACCTTGAAAAATAGTTATACTTTTTGCTTTTGGTTGAGGAGATAAGCCTATAATAGTAGGGTGACTATAAACAATTATTAAATTCCAATTACCCCAAAAACCAATTCTAACGCCATTATATTCGTGAGTGTCGTCTCCCCAAAAATAGGTTGGATAATCTGTTCCAACAGAAGATTTAATGTTACCAATTGTATAGGTGTTTGTTTGGCTCTTGTCATAAGAATTTTTTACAATAGATGTAACATCTTTATAACCTTGGTAAAAAGATCTGTGTCCACCATCATAACCTGTTCCATTTCCCCAAAAATCATGATACCAAATTTTATCTGCTGTTAGAGAATGTGTTCCTCCTTTGGCATCAACCATAACAATTTGTTCTCGACCTTGTATGCCACCATGGTCATTTATAGAACTAAATGTTGTATTATAGTTATCAGCATCATTTCCTGAAATATTACCTTGCCAATAAAGTCCTGCATATAAAATATCTGCGCCATCAACATCACTTGGCAAAATCAGTGCTTCTGTTGATGAATTTAATGGAATGATATTAGTTGATACACTATTTTTATATTTTGTATCAGCATCAAATAAATATCCTGAGTAGTCATTATCACAAGTTCCATCACTTTTTTTCACACATTGAACAGAAGATGCCAAGGAGACATAGTCACCATAAATACTATTGCCGGCACCTCCATATACAATTGAAAAAGGGTTTTCATATTGAGTTACGTGCCCCTCTGCAAACACTAATGTAGATAAAAAAAGCAGTAACCAGATAAAAAGTTTCATAGTATCTCCCTTTGTTAAGTAAAAATCAGTGCATTAAACATCAGGGCTCAGCACAAAAAATCACTTGTTAGTACTTTATTGTAGCACTTTTTTTACAGATTTGTCTGAAATGGTCTAAAAAAGCACTTTTTTTGACAAAGAATGGGTGTTGTTTTATGTTCTCTTTTTGTATAAATTATGACAAGTTCTTTTTTTGGTTAGTTTTTAGAGTTGCTTGTATGCTATAATTGTCATTATGAGACTAAGTAAATATTATAGAGATTCCATTCATACTGTTTTTGATTCTGTGTTTGAAGAGGGGAATATTTATCTTTTTGGAAGCAGAGTAGATGATGCAAAAAAAGGTGGAGATATTGACCTTTACATTGAGGTGAAGAATAAAAAAGACCTTTTTAAGAAAAAAATCAAATTTCTCTCTCGGCTCAAAAGAAAAATAGAAAATCAAAAGATTGATGTAGTTTTTAATGAAGATGCAAATAGACTGATAGAAAAAGAGGCAAAAAAATGGGCAATAGCACATGATTATGATGATAATAGCAATTTGGCAGTGAATATACTTAATAGTATATTTAAGCATAAATCAGAGTTAGAAAAGATTTTAAAGGCAATAGAAACTTAAGTTCATTTTCAGTGCCAAAAAGCTATACTTCCACTCTTTTAAATGGCCTGTTAGCTCAGTCGGTAGAGCAAGTGACTGAAAATCACTGTGTCCTTGGTTCGATTCCGAGACAGGCCACCACCTTTAAGAAATGTTTTCTTTAATCTCACCTATAAAATTTTTAAAATCATCTAGTGCATTGAGAAATTCATAAAGTTTCTGTTTGTCAATAGTTGTATATTCATGAATGAGTAGATTTCTTAGCCCTATCATAGCTATGTATTTATTGATATGTGTTTTTTCGAGATAATGAAATTTTCCAAGAAGTTCTATGCATTCTCTATAGTTTTGAGGTGTTCCAAGATTGTAGTGATTTGTGATTTTGCAGCTGACATCTATCATGATCTGAATCGATTCAAAAAAACCGTATCTCAACTCCCACTCATATCTTCTGTTTTGACTCAAATCATCAACACTAATCTCTTGCTTAAGCTCTTCTAGCGTTTTTAAATTTTCCTCAAGCTGTTTTAATTTTTGCAAGATCTCCATCTGCTATCCTTTGTGAAAAAGCTTCGTTTTGTTCATCAAGTATATGTTTAAAATCCATGTAGTGGTGCAGTGTATTTTCTTTAAAAGATTTAAATTTTTTTTCATCTTTTAAAAATATTATTTTGTGATTTTGGTAAATACTGTAGGCTAAAAGTGGTGATTTTTTATATAAATCATTTAAAATGATAAAATCAATTTTAGTATTTGTTGCATCTTCGAGTTTAGAGATAATCTCACCCATGCTAAAGATGTCCATCTCGTTTTTTGTTGCAACAGCGATGTCGATGTCACTCATTGGATGTTGCGTATTATCTGCGTGAGAGCCAAAAAGTAAAGCATTTGTAATAACATCATATGACTGCAAAATATTTTTTATCTCTGAAGTTTTCATCAAATCCCTTTTTTTATGATTATTTTATTATAGCACAGAAAATATTTGTATTTTAATGGCTATTATATATCTTTTAGATAAAATAACATTCTAATTACAAACAGGATTTTTTTATGCAAAAACGATTAACCATTTTACTCTCTCTTGTGCTCTTGACTCTGATGTTCAGTTCGTGTGCAAAAAAGGTCGATGAGTACAATAAACCGGCGGTATATTGGTATGGAAAGATTATTCAGTCCATTTCAGAAGGAAATGTTGATAAGGCAGATGACTACTACTCATCACTACAGGGAGAGCACATTGGTTCCCCGCTGCTTCCTGAAGCTACGATGATACTTGCTATTGCGCATATGCATTTTGAAGAGTATCTTCTCACTGAACATTTTTTAAATGAGTATGTAAAGCGTTATGCCAATGAAAATGAGATAGAGTTTGCAGAATTTTTAAAGATAAAAGCAAAATATATGGCACTGCCAAACCCAAGACGTGATCAGGTACTCATCTCTGATGCTATTCAAAGTGCAAAAACTTTTAAACAGAAGTACCCGCACTCTATGTACTACTCACTTGTTGACAGTATGCTGACAAATCTTTACCTCGCTGATGCCGTGCTTAATGAGACAATTGCCTCTTTGTATGGGCGTATAGACAAACCAAAAGGAGCGGCATATTACCGAGCCATCATGCCTGAGAAATGGATAAACTGGAATGAAGTTGAACGCGCAAACACCCCTTGGTACAAATCAATATTTGAGGGTGACGGCACATCCTCTTGGTATGCATTCTTAATTCCTGACACACAAAGTGTCGTCTCACGCAACACTGTGCAAGATACAAACGAAACGAATGAAACAAAATAAGTAAGGACAACTATTTATGAAATTAAGTAACTATGGAGAATTTCCGGCTGACATCCCTGTTATAGCAGAAGATGAGCTTTTTTTATATCCATTTATGATCTCACCGCTTTTTTTAAATGATGACAAAAATATAGTAGCCGCAACACAAGCTATTGAAGAGAACTCTTTAGTCATTGTCTGTCCGACAAAAGCAGAACATGAAGGCGAAAGAGAGTATGAGTCTCTTTATGATGCCGGAGTTGTCGGTTCCATTATGCGTAAAGTCTCTCTGCCAGATGGAAGAGTAAAAGTTCTTTTTCAAGGGCTTGCGCGCGCAAAATCACTCCATAAAGTCTCAGATGATCCTTTAACAGCGCATGTTGATATACTTGAGGCAACGGAAGTGAACTCCCTGAAGATTGATGCGATTTTAGAGGTTGTGCGTGAGAAGGTAAGAGCCCTTTCTGCAGTAAGCAGCTATTTTCCGCCTGATCTGCTTCGCACTATTGAAGAAAATCATGACCATAACCGTATTATCGACTTAATCTGCTCTACAATTAAGCTCAAAAAAGAGCAGGCATATAAACTTTTTGTAGAGACCGATACGGAAAAAAGATTTTTGGACCTCATTGACATTCTCATAGATGAGATTGAAGCCAATAAACTACAGCGTGAGATTCGCTCAAAAGTGCATACTCACATCGAAAAAGTCAATAAAGAGTACTTTTTAAAAGAGCAGTTGAAACAGATTCAAAAAGAACTTGGTACCGATACTGCACGTGAGGAAGAGATAGAAGAGTACTATAAAAAGCTTGAAGCAAAAAAATCTAAAATGGGTGAAGATGCCTATAAAGAGATAAAAAAACAGTTAGAGCGTTTTTCCAGAATGCATCCAGACTCTTCGGATGCTTCTATGACGCAGACCTATCTTGACTGGGTTTTAGACATTCCTTTTGGGTCATATGCAAAAAAATCACTCAAGATTGAAAATGTAGAAACACAGCTCGATAAAGACCATTTTTCACTTGAAAAACCAAAAGAGAGAATTGTGGAGTACTTTGCAGTTAAAGAGCTTTTGGAACTGCGTGGAATTGCTTTGAAAAAAGGAGCAGGGGCGATTCTATGTTTCTCCGGTCCTCCGGGTGTTGGTAAGACCTCTCTTGCAAATTCCATTGCAACAGCACTGAAGCGTCCGCTTATTCGTATTGCGCTTGGCGGACTTGAAGATGTGAATGAGCTGCGTGGGCATCGTCGTACGTATGTTGGTGCTATGCCGGGGCGCATCACGCAGGGGCTGATCGATGCGAAGAAGATGAATCCTGTCATTGTTTTAGATGAGATAGATAAGGTTTCACGTTCACAGAGAGGTGACCCGACTGCGGCACTTTTAGAAATTTTAGATCCGGAGCAAAACTCTGAGTTTAGAGACTATTATCTCAACTTTGATTTGGACCTCTCCAATGTGATTTTTATTGCTACAGCCAATGATCTTGGGCGTATTCCTGCGCCGCTGCGTGACAGAATGGAGTTTATCACACTCAGCTCTTACACACCACAGGAGAAGTTTGAGATAGCAAAACGTTATCTTATTCCCCAAGAGCTGAAAAAGCATGGTCTTAAAAAATCAGAGTTGACTATCTCTAAACCGGCACTGCGTGAGCTTATTCATAGTTATACACGTGAAGCCGGCGTGAGAAATCTGAGACGAAGAGTAGCTGAAATGTGTCGTAAAGCAGCGCTTGAGATACTGAAACACTCTGAGATAAACAGAGTTTCTATTTCACTGAAAAACCTCAAAGAATTTTTTGAGAAGTCAGTATTTGAGATAGAAAAAACAGATAAAGTACCTGTTGTGGGTGTTGTCAATGGTCTTGCATGGACAGCCGTTGGCGGTGATGTGCTTAAGATTGAGAGTATTCGTATCAAAGGAAAAGGTAACCTGCAACTGACAGGAAGCCTTGGTGATGTAATGAAAGAGTCTGCACGTATTGCTATGAGTGTTGTCAAAACTTTAATTGACAAACGCATACTTAAAATTTCACAAGACAATATTCCGATGACTTTTAAAGAGAAAGAGGAGATTGTAACTGTAGATGCAAGTGAAGTGTACAAGCGTTATGATCTGCATATTCACGTTCCCGACGGTGCAACACCAAAAGATGGTCCAAGTGCAGGAATAGCGATGGTGAGTGTTATCGCATCAATACTGAGCTCACGTAAAATTCGCTCTGAAATTGCTATGACGGGAGAGGTTTCGCTGAGTGGTGAAGTATTGCCGATTGGCGGTTTAAAAGAGAAACTCATAGCTGCACATAAAGCTGAGA
>JALVXQ010000311.1 GCA_027038255.1 Sulfurimonas sp.
GCTTGAATTTCAAGATCTCCACCGATTTCACCAATCATAACGATTGCTTCCGTTTCAGGGTCTGCTTCAAACATTGGTAAAATTTGCTTGTATGAAAGACCAATAATTGGATCTCCACCAATACCAACAGCGGTAGTAATTCCAAAACCTTCTTTTACAACCTGATTTGCACCTTCATAAGTAAGTGTACCAGATTTTGAGATAAGTCCGACATTACCTTTTTTGAAAATCATACCAGGCATAATTCCAATTTTACACTCTTCAGCTGTAATAATACCAGGACAGTTTGGCCCAATAGTTTTCATGTTATGTTTTGTTGCATACGCTTTTGCCATTTGCATATCTTTTACCGGAGCACCTTCTGTAATAATAACAGCAAGCTCTATCCCAGCTTCAGCAGCCTCCATGACGGCGTCACCAACAAATGCAGGTGGAACAAAAATCATACTTACAGTTGCACCTGTACTTTTTACAGCCTCTGCAACAGTGTTGAAAACGGGTTTGCCTAAATGCTCTTGACCACCCTTGTTTGGTGTAACACCACCGACAATTTGTGTTCCATAAGCAAGACACTGCTCAGCATGGAAAGTACCCTCTTTTCCTGTAAAACCTTGAACGATTACTTTTGTATCTTTATTTACTAAAATTGACATATTTAATTATTCTCCTTTTGCAGCAGCTACAGCTTTCGCTGCACCGTCACCTAAATCATTACCAACTATGAGGTTGGCTATATTTGCGTTTTTAAGAATTTCAGCAGCTTCTGGTGCATTTGTTCCGTCAAGACGAACAATAACAGGAACATTAACATCAGTAATTTTAGTTGCTTCGATAATACCATTAGCAATACGATCACATCTTACGATACCACCAAAAATATTTACAAAAATAGCTTTTACATTTGGATTTTTAAGGATAATCTCAAAACCTTTTGCAACAGTCTCTGCATTTGCGCTACCGCCAACATCCAAGAAGTTTGCAGGAGTTCCACCCATGTGATTGATTGTATCCATAGTACCCATTGCAAGACCGGCACCATTTACCATACAACCAATTTCACCATCAAGTGCAACATAAGAGAGACCATATTTAGAAGCTTCAACTTCATCTGGGTCTTCTTCACTTAAATCTCTCATCGCTGCAATATCAGGATGACGACCAAGAGCAGAATTATCAAATCCCATTTTACCATCTAGTGCTAAAAACTCGCCATTTCCAGTTCTTACAAGTGGATTGATCTCGATTAATTCTGCATCATTATCCATATATAATTTATAAAGTTTTGAT
Source organism: Sulfurimonas sp. (assembly GCA_027038255.1). GTDB lineage: Bacteria > Campylobacterota > Campylobacteria > Campylobacterales > Sulfurimonadaceae > Sulfurimonas. The sequence goes on from JALVXQ010000311.1 coordinate 1,288, forward strand.
GCAAAACTAATAATGTTTTTTTGCTCATTTTTGTCTGTAATACCAAGACCAAATGCTAGTTCACGGCCATGGAAACCTTGAAAACCGATAGATGGATCAACTGGCACTGTAATGATTTTTTCAGGAGTTTTTTCAGCAACATCCTCAATATTCATTCCACCTTCAGTAGATGCCATGATTAAAGGCATCTCTAATTTTCTGTCTAAAACAACAGAGAGATAAAATTCATCTTTAATATCTGCTCCATCTTCAATGTAAAGCTTTTGAACCAGTTTGCCTTCTGCAGTTGTTTGGTGTGTTACTAAAGTCATTCCAAGTATTTCGTTAGCTAACTCTTCAACTTCTTCAAGACTCTTAGCAAGTTTAACACCGCCACCTAGACCACGTCCACCTGCATGGATTTGTGCTTTTACAACCCATACCGGACCACCTAACTGCTCAGCAGCAGTAACCGCGTCTTTAACGCTTTCAACCATTATACCTTTTGGTGTTGGAACACCATACTTAGCAAAAATTTGTTTCGCTTGATACTCATGTACATTCATTTAATCTCCTTGTTTTAAAATGGTCTTGATTGCATCGGCCCTTAGGCTTTTGGTGCAATCATTTCCTCCGGTTTAACATACTCATCAAACTGCTCAGCAGTTAAAAGACCAAGCTCTATAGCTGTCTCCTTAAGCGTTGAGTTGTTTGCGTGTGCTGTTTTTGCAATTTTTGCAGCATTTTCATACCCTATGTATGGATTCAGTGCCGTTACTAACATAAGTGAATTATTTAAGTAATAATCAATTTTATCTTCAACCGGCTTAATACCAACAGCAGCATTGTCATTAAATGAAACGATTGAATCACTTAAAAGTCTTACTGATTGTAAAAAGTTATATGCAATTACAGGTTTAAAAACATTGAGTTCAAAGTTACCTTGAGAAGCTGCAAAACCGATAGTCGCATCATTACCCATAACCTGGCATGTTACCATTGTAACTGCTTCACTCTGTGTAGGATTTACTTTACCCGGCATAATTGAAGAGCCTGGCTCATTTGCAGGAATTTCTATCTCCCCTATTCCACATCTCGGGCCAGATGCCAACCATCTTACATCATTTGCAATTTTCATCATATCTGCAGAGAGTGCTTTTAACGCACCATGCGCAAATACAAGAGCATCATGTGATGTCAAAGCGTGAAATTTATTTGGAGCTGTAATAAAATCATGCCCTGTAAGTTCTGAAAGTTTTTTTGCAACTCTCTCACCTAATTCTGGGTGTGCATTGAGACCAGTTCCAACTGCAGTTCCACCAAGAGCAAGTTCACGCACAGCTTCCAGTGAATCTTTTGCCATTTTTTCAGATTTGTTGAGCATCTCAACCCAACCGCTGATCTCTTGACCAAGTGTTAAAGGTGTAGCATCCTGCAGGTGTGTACGACCAATTTTAACAATATGAGCAAACTCTTCACTTTTCGCTTGAAGTGTGGCTTTTAGTTTTGCAATAGCAGGTAAAAGTTGCTCTTCAACAGCAATAACAGATGCTACATGAAGTGCAGTCGGATAAGTATCATTTGAAGATTGTGATTTATTTACATCATCATTTGGATGGACAAGTTTCTCTTTTCTGAAGTCTCCGCCTAAAATTTCTGTTGCACGGTTTGCAAGGACTTCATTATTGTTCATGTTTGATTGTGTACCAGAACCTGTTTGCCAAACAACAAGAGGATAGTTCCCATCAAGTTTACCTGCAAGCATATCATCAGCAGCTTGCGCGATTGCATCTGCTTTTTTTGCATCAAGCTTACCTAAATCTTTATTTACAAGAGCTACTGCTTTTTTAAGGTATGAAAATGCACGAGTAATCTCATATGGCATTGTCTCTTCGCCGATTTTAAAGTTTTGGATACTTCTTTGTGTTTGTGCAGCCCAGTAAGCATCAAGAGGAACTTCTATCTCTCCCATTGTGTCTTTTTCTATACGAGTTTTCATTTTTTATTTCCCTTCAAAAAAATTGTTTTTATTAAGTGTATCTATTAAAGTCTGTACAGATGCACAAGATTGTGCAAACATTGCATTTTCCTGCTCATCAAGAGTGACTTCAATAATTTTTTCAGCACCTTTTGCTCCTAGCATGACAGGAACACCAGATACTACATCACTATATCCATATTCGCCCTCAAGGCAAACTGCACATGGATGAATCTGTTTTGTATCTTTTAAAATTGCATCAACCATGATAGCAGTTGACTTTGCAGGTGCATAGTATGCCGAACCAGTCTTTAAATAACCTACGATTTCAGCTCCACCATGACGTGTTCTGTCTACAATTTCATCAATCTCATCATGTGTGAGAACATCAGTAAGTGGTACGCCTGCAACTGTAGAATAGCGAGGAAGTGGAACCATGTCATCACCATGACCGCCCATAACTGAGGCACGAATCTGTCCTCCGCCGTATCCAAGTTTTTCCTGAATAAATGCTGCCATACGTGAGCTGTCCAAAATTCCAGCCATACCGATAACACGGCTTCTGTCAAATCCACTCTCTTTAAGTGCTACATATGTCATTGCATCCAAAGGATTTGAAACCATAATTACAATAGCATTAGGAGAATATTTTGCAATTCCTTGAATGACGTCTTTTGTGATTTTTGCATTAATCATAAGCAGATCATCACGGCTCATTCCAGGAAGTCTTGGACTTCCGGCAGTAACTACAACAACGTCACAATCAACTAAATCTGACATCTCTTCAGCAACGCTTACAACTGTATGGCTTCTTACCGCTGATGCAGCTTGAGACATATCAAGCGCTTTTCCTTTTGCAACGTCTATCTTGTTATCACGAAGAATTATTTCATGACAAGATCCGAGCATAGCGAGTGAGTAGGCTACTGTTGCGCCAACATTACCAGCACCTACTATCCCTACTCTTTTTCCTTGACTCATACACGCCCCTTCATATTAAATACTATGATGCTTATTGAGATACACTTAAACAATATGTGCGAACACACAACACTTAAGTATACTAAGCATCATTTTAAGGTGAAATTTTCACCTTTTATATAAAACATTTTCAAATCTGTTTCATATAAAAAATGAAAAACTATGTACCGTAAAGGTACATAGAGAATTAGAGACTATATAGCGTCAATAATTGCATTTAACGTAGCAGACGGACGCATTGCAGCTTCTGCTTTTGCATCATCCGGTCTGTAATATCCGCCAATATCTTTTGCAGTTCCTTCTGCGGCTAAAAGTTCAGCAATGATTTTATCTTCATTCTCAACTAAAGCTTTTGCAACAGGAAGAAATTTAGCAGAGAGTTCTGCATTATCACTGTCAGCTAAATCCTGTGCCCAATATTGTGCTACAAAGAAGTGAGAAGCTTTATTATCAGGCTCTCCAGCTTTTCTTGAAGGTGCTTTGTTGTTATCAAGATATCTGTTGTTTGCAACATCAAGAGCTGCCATAACAGCTTCAAGTTTTTCATCTGGATGTTTCTGCTCGATATATCTTAATGATTCCGCAAGTGCTAAAAATTCACCAAGTGAATCCCATCTGAGGTGACCTTCTGAAAGGAATTGGTCAACATGTTTAGGAGCAGATCCACCAGCACCAGTCTCAAAAAGACCACCACCAGCTAATAATGGAACGATTGAAAGCATTTTTGCAGATGTTCCAAGCTCTAAAATTGGATACATGTCAGTTAAATAATCACGTAAAACATTACCAGTTACCGCGATACTGTTTTTCCCTTCTCTAACACGGGCATTAGAGAATTTTGTAGCTTCTTCAATTTCCATAATACGAATGTCTAAGCCGTCAGTATCATGGTCTTTAAGGTACTCATTTACCTTTTTAATCATATTTGCATCATGCGCACGATTTTCATCTAACCAGAAAATAGTCGGTACTTTTTCTATACGAGCACGCTCTACTGCAAGACGAACCCAGTCTTTGATTGGAATATCTTTAGCACGAGACATTCTCCAAATATCACCTTTTTCAACTTTGTGACTCATAAGAACATTACCGGCTGCATCTTTAACTTCCATAGTCCCATTTTCTGGAACTTCGATAGTTGTAGGGTGAGAACCATACTCTTCAGCTTTTTGTGCCATAAGCCCAACATTTGCAACACTGCCCATAGTTGTTACATCATATTGACCATTTTTAACACAGTCTTCTATCATTGGACGATAAAAATTAGCGTATGAACGATCAGGAATCACTGCTACACACTCTTCAGTCTTGCCATCTTTGTTCCACATTTTTCCGCCGTCACGAATAACAACCGGAAGTGAAGCATCAATAATAATGTCATTTGAAGCATGTAAATTCGTAATGCCATTGTCACTGTCAACCATAGCGATGTTTACATCACCATTGTTAATTACATTTTTAAGCGCTGCTAAAATTTCATCTTTTTTATCTGAATTTTCAAGCTTTTTCTCTAAATCACCCAGACCTAGATTTGCATTGACGCCAAGTTTTGCGAATTCATCTGCATATTTAGCAAATACATCTGCAAAAAATACTTCAACAGCATGACCAAACATAATTGGGTCAGATACTTTCATCATAGTTGCTTTAAGATGGAGTGACCATAAAACACCGTTTGCTTTTGCATCTTCAATAGATTTTTTGAAAAATGCACGTAAAGCTTTTACTGACATAAATGTAGCATCTAAAACTTCTTTGTCTTGAGCGTCAACAGTTTTAAGCACCTTTCCGTTAAGCTCTATTGTTACATCTTGCTCACCATTTATAACAGTTGACTGCTCGTTTGCATAAAAGTCATCTCCGTCCATAGAAGCTACATACGCTTTTGAGTTTTCTGCAAAAGGACGTAATTTATGTGGATTTTTCTTAGCAAAGTTTTTGACTGCTAGAGCTGCGCGACGATCAGAGTTTCCTTCACGAAGAACAGGATTAACCGCTGAACCTAAACAAGTTGAGTATTTAGCTTGAATCTCTTTCTCTTCATCTGAGGAAGGGTTTTCCGGATAGTCAGGTAAATCATAACCCTTTGTTTGAAGTTCAGCAATACACTCTTTAAGTTGTGGAATTGATGCAGAAATATTTGGCAATTTTATAATATTACCTTCTGGCTGTTTTACAACTGTACCTAAATAAGCTAACTCATCTGCTATTTTTTGATCATCTTTAAGATAATCTCCCATTGCAGCTATAACTCTACCTGATAAAGAGATATCTCTAGTTTCTACCTCTACACCACCTGCTGCACAAAATTTTTGTACAATTGGTAATAACGAATACGTTGCTAAAGCTGGAGCTTCATCAATCTTTGACCAAATAATCTTTGACATGTTGTGTCCTCGTGAATAATATTTATATCCATACATACTCTATCTCTATGGATTTTACAAAATTAATAATAACACTAAGATAGGTAATATTTACTAAGCTTGTAAAAAGATTCGTGTATATTTTTTATATGTTTCATTTTGTAGCACGCTTTATATTGCGTAAATGTGTAGAATAGTTACATGTGAAATCATGCGTTCCGTTTTTTGATTTCATAAAATAGAGATAATTTGTTCTAGCCGGAAAAATTGCTGCTTTGATTGCCTCTGTGCTTACGTTGCAGACAGGTATTGCCGGAACACCGCTGTGTATGTATGTATTGTAGATTGAGAGGTCATTTCTGATTCTCTTTGGAGTTACCTTAAAGTGGGAGTATTTGCCATAATTCAGGGTTCCGTCCATTTGTAATTTCATTCCTTTTTTGAGTCTATTATAAATAACAGAACTTACTATTGGCATCTCTTTGTTGTTCGCCGATTCTTTTTGAATAATGGATGCTATTGCTACATAATGAAACCATTTCTTTTCATTATAAGAGCCAAATATTTTTATAGACATTGTTTGCATCTTCTGCAGAGACAGTTTAAGCAGTAGTGTTATTAATTCATCTTCAGAGATACCTATGGGAATTTTATAGGTGTCAGGTACAAAGACCCCTTCTTTTATGGGAGCATACTTTTCAAATGATTCTTGTAGCTTTTCTCTATTTAAGTGCAAATTCTGTGCTAGTTGGTTTAAAAAAATGTCTGTTGTCTCGCCAGGGATGAGTGTTACATTTTGGAGTGCTGCTTTTGCGGTAGTAAGTTTGTAAAGAAAATCAGCTTTAGTATTGGATGTTGTACCCATGTTAATCCAACCACTCTGCGGGCTTCCAATAAAACGTAAAATAAATGCATCAAGTTTGCAAACATCATAATTTTTATCTTTTAATTGTGATATAATTTGATTAATCGAACCCTGCGGAATATAGAGTACTTTAGGGGTTTTAATAGACTGGTTTAGGTAGTACATGAGAGATAAGAGACTGATTAGTATAATTTCGAAAACATATTGGGCAATTATTGGTTTTTTGTCTTTCATTTTTCTGTCACTTATTGTAATCTTTATCACTCTTCAAAATGGATTATATCTTGAAAATATATCTATTGCTAATCTTACAATAAAAAATACATATATCAAATGGAATGATAAATTAAATCTCTCAATTGAAGAGATTGATATCAAAACAACTGCACAATCCAATAAAAAGCTTGACTATCAAGATATCAGTAAATATCTTAAACTTACCTCACGCCTTTTTCTCTTAACAGAATCAATTGTCGTAGAGAAACTTCATTATGGTGATTTAACATTAAGTTTAAAGCATAACAGCAAGGAAAAAGGCTTTCTTGTTGCAAACTCCCCTACTCTTCATTTTGATTCACATTTCCAATTTAAGCAACATAGATTTCTCTTTACTATTGATACGTTTACAGCACTGCATAATAAAGTACAATGTAGAGGGAGAATCATTGTAAATACGCAAGAAAAGAAGATTTATTCTCAACTGAACTTGAATTTGAACAATGATGCAGATTTGAAGATCTATGCGATTGCAGATAAAGAACATTTAGACTATGTAATTAAATCTAAAAAAAATATTCAACATATTCATCAGTTAGTTGCTCTTTTTCATCTGCCTAAAGCTATAAAGTATTGGACAAGTGATGCCATAGATGCGGCTAGCCTTACACTTAATAAGGTGAATGGTTTTGTTCAATACAATGATCTTACAAACGCATATAGACACATATATGTCTCAGCAACTGTCAATAAGCTCAACTATACATATAATCCTAAACTTGATGCTGTGCACACAGAGACAACTGAGCTTAAATTTTTAAATGGTGTCTTATATATTCATCCTCAAAATGCCTACTCGTATGGGATGTACCTTAACAAAAGCTGGTTGAAAATTGATTTCACAAAGCCGCAGGAGATACTAACGCTGCATCTACTCTTTGATGGAATGCTTAATGAAGATATGCTAAGCATTCTTAATACCTACCATATTAAACTGCCATTTTTGCAACACACTGGCACAGTACAAACTAATTTAACTATTGCAGTTAATCTCAAAACCATCAAAATTGATGCAAAGGGTGATTTTTTTACAAAAAAAGCAAACTTTGATTATCTTGGATTAAATATTGACATCAATGATACTTTTATAAAACTCAATAATTATGATGTAGATATCAGTAGTATGAAAGCACATTATAAAGATATAGCAGCTGCCGATGTAAGTGTAAAATATAATGCGAAAAAAGCAATTGGTGCTATTCATCTTAATCTTACAAAATTAACACTTACAAAAGATCAATACCTTAATACCAATAACAAACCCTGTAAAGTAGTTTATAATATCTCTCCAAAAGGAGACACTATAGTAGTAGATAAATCTGCTTGGATTATTAACGGTATCGATGCACACTTAGATGCACTTAATATGCCGTTTAATCTACAAACACTACAGATAACACTCCCTACAAGTCACTTTGCTATTGATGGAATAGCAGATGGTTTTATCACAGGAACAGCAAATATAAAAAACCAACTTGCTGACTTCAACCTTGACCTTTTAAGCTTTAAATACCAGGGAATTAAACTTGCACAATCAAATACAGAATTAAAACTGCATTATGAAAAATATCTTTCTATAGAAGAAAAGGGGAATATCTTTTTTAGTGTTAATGGATCGAAGTACAAGATAAATAAACTTTTATTAAAATTGGACAAAAAGAGAGTGTTGTTAGAACATACAAGCTTAGATATTGCTAAGTATATTAAAACCGAGATGAGTGCTAATTACAATATAAAAGAGAGAAAAGCAGATATAAATCTTAAAAATTTTATTTTAATTAATCCAAAAAGTAAAAAAATTCTTTACTATAAAAAGAACATTAATTTAACTCTACTTAAGAGTAACAAACAGCTAGAGATTGATTCCAAAGAACTTCAGGCAAATTTCATTTTAACAAATAACAAGTGGATGCTTAATCTTGACTCCATTGGAATCATTGCAAAAAATTCAAATTTTTTAAGAAAATATAATATTACTAATGGAAAAGTAAGTTTTTATAAAAACAATAATGATAAATATACAAAATTTAAAGGTGCCATTTACTACCAATATAAGCTCTTGACAGAACAAGATAAAGCCGTTAATAAATACAATATAGACGGCTATGTAACAAAAAATCAAAACATATACTTTAAAGTTAACAAAAAAGTCCATATCAAAGTTGCTGATGACATAAAGATTAATCTTCATGATTGTGGTATTAACAGTGAGGAGTTACAAAAGTTTGTAGCTTTACTTATAAAACAGACAAAAAATAGACAATCAAAAGAAGATACTGTCAATATATATTTACAAGCAAAAGACTCTTACCTTTATGTCGGAAACAACAGATATGTTATATTTGACACACTAGGGCTGCAATATTATAATGGTATTATTACAGCACAACTTGCCCATGAAAAAGGTAAGGCCGGATTTCGACTAGAAGAGAACACATTTCATCTTTATGGACAGGATTTTGATGATAAATTTATGGAAAAACTTTTTTCACTCTCAAAGTTTAATGGAGGGAGTCTGGATTTCTCTATGAGTGGAACATTTAAAGATTATACCGGCACTTTTTATATTAAAAACACTACAATTCAAGATTATGTAGTACTCAACAACATCTTAGCTTTTATAAATACAATCCCCTCGCTAGCAACATTTTCACTGCCTGGATATAACAAAAAAGGTTTGCATATTGACAATGCTTATATGAAGTTTCACTCCAAGAATCATATTTTTAATATTTCAGATATTTATATTGGATCAAAAGAGATAAAAATTCTTGGAAAAGGTACAGCTAGTGTACGATATAACAAAATAGATCTGAGCTTAAACCTTAAAACAGATCTTGGAAGCAATCTTTCAAAAATCCCTCTTGTAGGTTATATTATCTTTGATGGGCAAAGTATATCTACAACTTTGAAGGTTACAGGTAAGCTGACAGATCCGAAGGTAGAGACAAGGCTGGCAAAAGATATCGCTGTAGCACCGCTCAATATCATATTGAGAACTTTGACTCTGCCTTATAAAATCATAAAAGATATATCAGATATTAACATCTCTAAAGAGAAGTAAGTTTTTACTCGTTTCTTAGAACTGTTAAAATATCTACTTCACTGGCTTTTTTAGCAGGATAGTATGCTGATGCAACAACAATAACAAATGCACCGCTTATAATCATAAAAAAGTCTTGTATGCTTAGATCAAGTGGCAGGGTTGATGTTGGGTAGACATCTTTTGGCAGATGAATAAGATCAAATGTACCAAGCACCCATATGCCGCCCAGACCCAAAAAAATACCCGCAAGAATGCCACTAATACCTATAACAATTCCTAAGTAGAGAAAAACTTTCTTTATCTCACTTGTTGTAGTTCCTAATGAGAGTAGAAGTGCAATCTCTCCACGTCTGTTCATCACTGTCATTAAGAGAGATGAAATAATATTAATAGCTGCAATAAGGATAATAAGCATTAAAACAATAAATAAAGAGGCTTTTTCCATCTCTAGTGCTGCAAAAAAGTTTACATTATCTTCCCACCAGCCTCGTATAGTTGCGCCAATTGGAAGTTCTTTTTTGATACGCGCTATATCTTTGCGTGGATTTGCTGAGTAGATATGTATTCCATCATACTGATTACTCGGCATATGAAGAACTCTTTGCAGTGAAGAGAGAGTTGTATAGCTGTATGCTTTGTCATAGGCAGAAAGTCCTGAATCAAAAACAGAGCGTACTTTGAAACGTTTTATTTTTGGTGTAATTGAGAGTCCACCCGGTTCTACATTTGTAAAAATATACATCAGTTTTTCATCTATACTGAGGTCCAATTCATCTTTAAGACTCTTACCAATCAAAACATCAAATCTATGAAACTTTACATCTTTGATAGCTTTTGCAAGAATCTCATTTACAGTTGCTTCATCTTTAAAGTTTACACCAAAAAGATAGCCGCCTTCAAGGTCTGAACCACTTTTTACCATAACAGAAGACTGTACATAAGGGCTGAAATGTAAAGAGGGGAATTTTGACTCTAAATCTATTAACAAGTTCTCATTTACTGAACCATAAAACTTTGGTATTACGGTCAGTGGGTAATTCATAACAGTCAGTTTCTTTTTAAACTCATTATCAAAGCCATTCATGAGCGCCATAGCAATGAGTAGAACTGTAACACCAATAGAAATACCCAAAAATGCTAAAAGCGCAGAGATAAAGATAAAAGGTTGATCTTTATCAAAGCGTAAAAATCTTTTTACGAGATAGGGAACTATATTTTTTTTCAAGAAGCAAACACACCTTTTTTAGGACCGCTTTTGCCGCAGCATTGTTTATACTTTTTACCACTGCCACATGGACAAGGGTCATTTCTTGCAGGTTTTTTGTCGCTTCCTGTGATTCTCTCTTCGGAATCCTCGTCACTCATGTTGAGTTGCATCAATGCTTCTTGTGCTCTTTTTTCATCTTCAAGCTGCTGCGTAATTCTTGCAGCCTCTTCTTCAGCTGTTTCCATTTTAAATTGAATAATCTGAAGTGTTCGAATTGTATTAAATTTAATGTCATTGATGAGCTCACCAAAAAGGTTAAAACTCTCTTTTTTATACTCAACTAAGGGATCTTTTTGGTTATATGCACGCAGACGAATACCTGTTTTCATATTATCCATAGCATAGAGATGCTCTCTCCATGCATCATCAAGCTCTTTAAGATAGAACTCTTTTTCAATGTCATGACGCATTTTCTCATCAAGTACACCCATTTTTGTATCATAGACAGTTTTTAATTTTTCAACAACTGCCGCATAAAGATCTTCATGTTCTAGACCTTCAAGCTCTTGAATTTCCAAATCAAAGTTTACCTCTTCTTTTAAAAGCTCTGCTAGTTTCTTAAGGTTGAAGTCTTCTGGAGCACCACCCTCAAAGATGTCGGCATGTACTAAAATATTTGCTACATATTCTTCCCGGATTTCATCAATTTTAGAAACGATGTCATACTCTTCATCGAGGAGTTGATTTCTAAACTTATAGACAATTTTTCTCTGCTCATTTGCGACATCATCATATTCAACAATCTGTTTACGCCCTTCATAGTGCATATTTTCCACTTTTTTCTGTGCTTTTTCAACTGCACGTGTAACCATTTTTGACTCAATGTATTCACCATCTTCAACACCAAGTCTCTCCATGATACTTTTAATCTTGTCTGAACCGAAAATACGAAGAAGATTATCTTCTAGTGAGAGATAGAACTGTGTAGTTCCAGGATCACCTTGACGACCTGAACGCCCGCGTAACTGGTTATCTATACGACGGTTTTCATGGCGCTCTGTACCTATAATGTAAAGTCCTCCAAGTGATTTGACTTCATCATCTACTTTGATGTCAACACCACGACCTGCCATATTTGTAGCAATGGTCACTGCACCTTTTGCACCGGCATGTTTAATGATTTCACCCTCTTGTGCGTGATTTTTCGCATTGAGAACCGTGTGTGCGATTTTTTCACGCTTCAGGACTTCATGAAGGAGTTCTGACTTTTCAATTGAAGCAGTACCGATTAAGATAGGCTGTCCTGTCTTACTTAATCCTTTAATCGTTTCAATAACAGCATCAAATTTTTCCCCTTCAGTTTTATAGATAAGGTCATTCAAGTCTTTTCTTGTTATTGGGATATTTGTAGGAATAGAGACAACATCTAAGCTGTAAATCTGTGCAAACTCTGTTGCTTCTGTTTCAGCTGTACCTGTCATACCTGCCAGTTTGTCATACATTCTAAAATAGTTTTGAAATGTAATATCTGCAAGTGTCTGTGTCTCTTCTTTAATCTCAACACGCTCTTTTGCTTCAAGTGCCTGGTGTAGTCCTTCAGAGAAGCGGCGACCTTCGCTTAAGCGCCCTGTAAACTCATCAACAATGACAACTTCACCCTCATTAACAACATAATCTACATCAAGTTCAAAAAGATAGTTTGCTTTAAGCGCCTGATCAAGTGCGTGAGGAAGTGATGAGTTTTCAGCACTGTAGAGGTTTTCAACATCAAAAAGCTTTTCAGCTGCCGTAATCCCCTCTTCTGTTATAAGAATGACCTTGTCTTTCTCATCAACAGTAAAGTGTTTCTCTTTTTCAAGCTGCTGCGCAATGGCATTGGCGCGTACATAATCCTGCATATTTCTGTTTGTTGGACCAGAGATGATAAGCGGTGTTCTTGCCTCATCAATCAAGATGGAATCCACTTCATCAACGATAACAAAATTATGCCCACGTTGTACCATATTCTCTTGTGAGTAACTCATATTGTCACGCAGGTAGTCAAAACCAAACTCGTTATTTGTACCATATGTTATATCTGCCGCGTAAGCTGCTTTTTTCTCTTCAGGATCATGCATATCTTCTAAGATAACACCTACACTGTAACCAAGAAAATTATACAAAGGCCCCATCTCATGCGCATCACGGGAAGCAAGGTAATCATTAACCGTTACAAGATGCACACCTTTTTCTGTCATCGCATTGAGAATAATAGGCAGTGTTGCAACGAGTGTTTTACCCTCACCTGTCTTCATCTCTGCGATTCTGCCCTCATGCAAAACCATACCACCAATAAGCTGTACATCAAAGTGACGCATACCAAGTGTACGTTTTGAAGCTTCTCTCGTTATGGCAAAAGAGTCAAAAAGGACATCATCTAAACTCTTCTCATCACTAAGTACACTCTTTTTAAGTTCAAAAAATGAAGCTTTTAGCTCTTCATCACTTAAAGCTTCATATTTACTCTCAAGCGCATTGATTTTTTCTATCTTTTTGAAATATTTTTTTAATTCGCGGTCATTTGCTGTTCCAAATACCTTACCCATAAATGCCTGTAGCATTGCTCACCTTATTAATTTACTATATAATTTACTATATAGTAATAGTTGAAATTGCTCTAATTTTATCACATTAAATCTAATAGTTTGTATAAATGGATAATTTGCTATAATTTCTCTCAATAAGGATAGATATGAAACAGAAATTTTTACTACTTTTTTTAGCGACTGCAAGCTTTGCAAATCTGAATAACATCAACTCATTTGAAGCTGATTTCAACCAGAGTATTAGTGATGATCAGAACAAAACAATTCTCTATTATGGTCATGTAAAAGCGAGTAAGCCGCAATATGCTCTTTGGACATATGTAAAACCGATACAAAAAAAGGTCTATATAATGGACAATCAGGCAATCATAGTCGAGCCGGAACTTGAGCAGGCTATTATTAAAAAGATTGGCAATAATTTTGATTTTTTCACACTTATAAAAAATGCAAAAAAACTTGCTAATGACAAATATCTTGCAAAATATAACAATACTTCGTTCATAATTAAAACAAAAAATGGCTCAATTGAGTCCATCTCTTACAAAGATGAGTTTGAGAACAGGGTTCTCATCAACTTTACAAATCAGACAGTAAATAAAAAGATAGATAAAAAAGAGTTTACACCTGTCATTCCAGATGAATATGATATTATAAGAGGTTAAGAAGTAAGAAGTATAAACGGACAAAGTCCGTTTATTGCGCTATAAATTTAGTTTAATTTGGCAAAAATGGATTTAGTCCATTTGTTGCACTGTGAATTTAGTTCAGCTTGTAGTCTTTAATAAGGTTGAAGTTGAGATATTTATAGATATTATCTTCTTTACCCTGAATTTTTTTCGTCAATGTAAGATACTCTTCTTTTGTTGGAATTTTTCCAAGAAGTGAACATACAGCTGCAAGCTCTGCAGAACCAAGATAAACCTGTGCACCCTTACCAAGGCGATTGTCAAAGTTACGAGTTGATGTTGAAAAGACAATTGCATTGTCAGCAACACGCGCTTGATTACCCATACATAAAGAACATCCAGGAATCTCTGTACGAGCACCTGCAGCACCAAAGAGTGCATAGTAACCCTCTTCTGTCAGTTGTTTCTCATCCATTTTTGTCGGAGGACAAACCCAAAGACGTGTTGGAACAGCGCCCTCACCTTTTAGAACTTCACCAAGTGCACGGTAGTGACCGATATTTGTCATACAAGAACCAACAAAGACTTCATCAATATTTGTAGGTCTGTCTGATGCTAAAATCTCAGAAAGTGTTGCCACATCATCCGGATCATTAGGACATGCTAAAATTGGTTCAGTGATTTCATTTAAATCGATCTCGATGACTGCTGCATACTCAGCATCAGCATCTGGTTCCATTAATTCAGGTTTTGCTAACCACTCTTCCATCTTAACAACACGACGCGCCAATGTTCTGTGATCTTCATATCCTGCATCAATCATGGAGTTAAGGAGAGTAACATTTGATTTGAGATACTCAATTACAGGTTCTTTGTTTAGTCTTACTGTACATGCAGCAGCTGAACGCTCGGCAGAAGCATCAGAAAGCTCAAACGCTTGCTCAGCTTTTAAATCAGGTAAACCTTCAATCTCTAAGATACGACCGGCAAAAATATTTTTCTTCCCTTTTTTCTCAACAGTTAAGTGCCCCTCTTTAATCGCTTGGTGTGGAATAGCATTTACAAGGTCACGAAGTGTGATACCCGGCTGCATTTCACCTTTAAAGCGTACAAGAACAGACTCAGGCATAGTAAGAGGCATAGAACCTGTTACACCGGCAAAAGCAACGATTCCCGATCCACCAGGAAAAGAGATACCGATAGGGAAACGTGTATGGCTGTCTGCACCGGTACCAACAGTATCTGGAAGAACCATTCTGTTTAACCATGAGTGGATAACACCATCACCCGGACGAAGAGCAACACCTGAGCGGTTTGCTATAAAGTCAGGAAGTGTGTGGTGCATTTGCACATCTGAAGGTTTCGGATATGCAGCTGTATGACAAAATGACTGCATAACTAAATCGGCATTAAAACCAAGTGCAGCAAGCTCTTTGATCTCATCTCTAGTCATTGGACCTGTTGTATCTTGAGAACCAACTGTACTCATTTCAGGCTCTACATACATACCTGGGCGAACACCGGCTAAACCAGAAGCTTTACCGACCATCTTTTGTGCTAATGTATAGCCTTTACCGTTATCTGCAGGCTGATCTGCTGTTAAAAAGATATCTGTTGCATCAAAGCCTAAAACACTACGAGCTTTAGAAGTAAGACCACGTCCGATAATAAGAGGAATACGACCACCTGCACGCACTTCATCAGTAATTGTATTTGGACGAAGATTAAAAGTTGCAATACACTCACCATTTTTATATGCTTCACCTTTGTATGGATAGATATCGATAACATCACCGGTTTCCATCTGTGTTACATCAAGTTCTAAAGGAAGTGCACCAGAATCTTCTGCGGTTGCAAAAAATATAGGAGCAATAGTTCCACCAAGAATAACGCCACCAGTACGTTTGTTTGGAACACCAGGAATATCTTCACCCATATGCCACTGTACAGAGTTAATACCAGATTTTCTTGATGAACCAGTACCAACAACATCACCAACATACGCTACAGGATGTCCAAGCTCTTTAAGTTTGTTGATAGTACCCATTGGGTCTTCCATCTTAGCAGTAAGCATAGAGTTTGCGTGAAGAGGAATGTCTGATCGTGTAAATGCTTCTGAAGCAGGAGATAAATCATCTGTATTTGTTTCACCAGGAACTTTAAATACCGTTACAGTAATTTTTTCAGCTAAAGCAGGTTTTGAAGTGAACCATTCAGCCTCTGCCCAAGATGCTAAAACTTGACTAGCTGCGTTTAGACCCTGTTTATGTAACTCTTCAACATCATTAAACGCATCATAAACAAGAAGAGTATGTGAAAGTGCGTCAACTGCTGCTTCAACTACTTTCTTATTTTTTGAAGAGAGACAGTTTACTAATGGTTTTACATTATAACCACCAAGCATCATTCCTAGCATTTGAACTGCTTCTTCTGGTGCAATTGATGCTACATGATGCTCTTCAGATGCAACTTCATTTAAAAATGCTGCTTTCACATATGCTGCATCATCAACACCAGGAGAAACACGATTACGGAGAAGCTCAAGCATCTCATCAGTTTGTTCACCTACCTTGATTGATTCAATTACATCTACAGTCTGCTCAGCAGTAAGCGGTAAAGGTGGAACACCCAGTGCTTCTCTTTCAGCCACGTGAGCTGCGTATTGTTCTATAAATCCCATAATTATTCCTGTTTGATTAATTTTGGAATATTATAGCTAAAGAAATATAATCATTTTTCTTAGTGTTACAATTCTAAACACTAATATTTTATTTTATTGAAAATATGTGCATAAAAGTAACAATCATAAATTTCTACTTTGTATCTCTTCTTCAATAATGTCCTTCTCTCTGCCTCTGTAATTGTTTTTTAACCACAGCAGATAGGAGTCGGGAAGCTCGCTATAGAAAAGACCTTTATACTGCCCAAAACCCACTCTTTGTTTTGAAACTTGCTCAATTTTAATTTGCTCAAAATTGACATCCAAACCGCTGACTTTCACAACTTGTTTGAACTCTTTATACTCGAGACGTTTTTGCAATACGAATGTATATGTATTAAAATCAAAGTAGCCTTTTCTTTTTGATACAAATTGTTCTATATTTTGTATAGTCGCAACATCCAAAGATTCCAGGTTTGGAATGTATACATGTAAAGAGTTTTTATACTGCGTGAAAATAAAATGAGGTTTTGGCATTTAGAGAATCTCTCTGATACCCTTGGTATTTGGAGCAGAAAGGATGCCTTCATGTTCAAGTTGTTCTATAACCCGTGCAGAACGGTTATAGCCGATTTGCAGTTTTCTTTGAAGATAGGAGATAGATGTTTTTCTGTCATTAAGCACGACATTTTTCGCATCTTCATAAAGTGGGTCTAACTCTTCATATGTCTCACTCGAAGAGCCTCCACTACTCTCACTCTCTTCCACCAAAAAGCTTTTGTCGTAATTTGCCTCACGCTGCGCTTTAATGAAATCAACTACTTTTTCTATCTCTTCTTCAGTTGCCCAAGGCGCATGCAGACGGACAAGTGCAGGAGCACCAGGAGGTGTAAAAAGCATGTCACCACGCCCAAGTAGAGATTCCGCGCCCATCTGATCTAAGATGATTTTTGAATCTACTTTCTGACCTACTCTGTATGAGATGCGTGATGGAAGATTTGCTTTGATGAGACCTGTAACCACATCGACAGAAGGTCGCTGTGTCGCAACAATGAGGTGAATACCGCATGCGCGTGACTTTTGTGCCAATCTTGCAATAGAGATCTCGACATCTTTGCCACTTGTCATCATCAAATCTGCCAATTCATCTATAATAACTACTATGTATGGAAAATGTTCTCCACCTACGCGTTTGACTTTTTCATTATAGTTTTCAATGTTTTTTGTACGACTCTCAGCCATCAACTCATAACGGCGCTCCATCTCTGCTACCATATTATTGAGTGCCACTATTGCCTGTTTTGGTTTTGTAATCACAGGAGTTAAAAGATGCGGAATATCATTATAGATAGAAAATTCCAACATTTTAGGGTCAATCATAAGCAGTCTTAACTGATCCGGAGAGTTTTTGTACAGCAGTGAAAGTATCATAGCGTTAATACCGACACTCTTTCCACTTCCTGTCGTTCCTGCTATGAGCAGGTGTGGCAGCTTTTTCAGATCTGTTACAAAAGGCTTGCCGACTATATCTTTTCCAAGAACAATAGTAAGCGGAGATGAGGAGTTTTTGAAAAGTTTGTCATCTAATAGCTCACGCAGGTAGATAGTCTCAACTACTTCATTTGGTATTTCAATACCGACAACATCTTTTCCTGGGATGGGTGCTTGAATACGAATGGTCTCAGCTGAAAGTGCCATAGCAAGGTCATCTTGGAGATTTAAAATCTTACTTACTTTTACATTGGCTGCAGGTTTAAACTCAAATGTTGAAACAACAGGACCGGCATAGGTACGTACTACATCACCATCTATTTTAAAGTGTGCAAGTTTTTCAATGAGATAGCGAATTTTATCATCAAGTTCACTCTCATCAATTGTGCGTGAAGTTTTTGGCGGTTTTTGCAGGAAATCAACAGATGGCAGTTTGAAATTTTTAGGTTTCTCGACCTTCCCTTTTTCCATACCGGCTAAGAGTTTCTTATTCTCTTCTAATTCATCAACAATAACAGTGTTTTTATGCTCTTTAAGCTCTTTTGCAACATCTAAAATATTTTTCTTACTATGTCCTGTTTCTACTTCCGGTTCTTCCTCTTTTGCTTTCTTTTTTGGAACCAGTTTAATTGTCTCACTGTTTCTTAGATAGGCAGGCTTATCTATCTCATCTAGGGTCTCATCAAGGAGTTCTTCACTATTTGTGACGCTTTCTTGAATTTTATTCTCTTCAAAAACAATGTTTTTTTCAGGAGCCGCTGGTTTTACTCTCTTTGAACTGCTTTTTATTATGCCAAAGAGGTAGTTTGCAAGCTCTGAAGTGCTTCTGTCAAGCAAAATTACAATAGCTACTAGAGTGATAATAGCCCAAAAAACCCATAATCCAAAAACTCCAATGTACGGTGACAAGAAGTCTACAAAATCAGCACCGAATCTTCCTCTGTAAAGATTCTCTACAAGAAGTGCCTGTGCTAACAAAAGTGAAGAAAAGATCAAAAAAGAGGCAATAGTGACTTCGACTTCCCTAAAATCAAATTTAGTATGTTTATAGAGATTATAAAGCGGCCAAAGAAGTAGAAAAAGGTAAATAAATGCAATATATCCGAAGTACTCTTGATTCAAAGTGGAAAATGAAGCACCATAACTTCCCATTAGACCAGTTTCGCCGAAAATAGTTGAAAAACCCAAATATACAAGCACACCAAGAAGAATAATAAAAACAGTCTCTTTCAAATAAAATACCTTTAAAATATTTAAATCAAATTATAAAAGGAAGTATAGCCAAAAAATATTATAGATAATTAACTAGGCTCAACTGTGAAACTTTCCCGACGGTTGAAAGCATTGCCTCATAATTATTGTTAAGCTGAGTTAATCTTAATGATGATTCAGCTAAATCTGTATCAATCACATCAGACCGTAAAGTCATAGTACTTAACTCCAACAAGTTAGTACGTTCTATGGTATTATTTAAACTATTTGATTGTGCTCCTACTTTTGCCTGTGAACGATTTGTATGCTCACTTAAATCAGTAATCATTTGAATGGCATTTTCTATGCCAATATTATCCGCTGTTCCTTCATTCGCATCCGGATATATCTTATGCTCTTCAACTGATTTAATTGCAGCATCAAGTGTTTTAAAAAAATCTGTCTTTGGATCACGAATTGTCAGTGAATCATTTGTATTAAAGGTCATTACAGAGGAATCTCCTCCAAATGAACCACTATTACTATCTGCAAGTGTCATTGTAGCTTGCGTGCTTGATGTTGTAAAATCATTAAATTCAATTTTTCCATCATAACTTAATTCTGTCACGCCTTCTTGATTGGAAGCAACAATTGCATCATCATAATCTGTAGCTGTATTCCCTGCAGGCAAATTATTTGTAACCACCATATTAACGACATCCATCAATTGCTGATATGTCATTTCATCAGCATCTACTGCAGTTCGTGGGTCATTCATATTGTATATATCATATGTATTGCCTCCAATAGAAAATGTCGAACCACCATTTGCAGCACTATTAAGATTAATTGTTGCACTATACGAATTTCCATCAATATCTGTTCCGTTAAGGTCAAATACTGTTCCATCAAGTGTGCCATCTGTCCCCTGAGAAAGATCAGCAACTTCAGAGAGTTTTGTAGATGGTATGGCAAAAGAGTTGTCACTTTTCACTATTTGAGGAGCATTCGCTGAAAGTTTTGAACCACTGTTATTCAACTCAGTTCTATCATAAGTAAGTCCATTGATAACTGTTGGTGTATTTAAGTCAGTTTTATTAAACTCTTTTACAAAAAGGTCATTTTGTCCATTATTACTATCATCAACTACTTGAGCAAAATCAGTTTCTCCATTATCTAAATTATCTATTTGTGTTACATTTGCTCTATCTGACGCAGTATCGAAATCTACCGCACCAACCATATGAAAATCAAGTTTTGATGAGCCTTTTAACCTATCTTCAACAATTATTTCACCATAGTCATTCATACTAACATCAACTACATCTGAGTTTCCACTATTACCATAAGCATCACCTATTTTTGTCAACAAGGTATCAATGCTATCCTCATCATTGAGTAAAATTTTTTCATTAAAAGCCGTGCCATCACTCTGAGTTCCACGGAGATAAAAATAGTAGTCATTTGCAGGATTACTATTGTCATCTACATCACCCATCAGATTTCTTATGGGATCAGATGGAGTTAGTACCTTTTCACTACTATCTCCATCTGCTTGCAGCTCTGGATAATCACTTAACAGATTGTTATTTATTGTATTTGATGTAATTTCTCTTTGCGTATTAGGTTCTTCCCCTAAAAAGAGCTCTGCACCCGATAGATTATATTGTTGTTGATTGTTTGAACCGGTAAAAGCATTCATTGCCTTGTCGTTTCCTTGGTATGTGCCATCATCCGCTATTGGTTTTGTGTTGATTGCTGAACCAGAAAAAAGATATTTACCATCAATGGATGTATTGGCTAAATTTTTAAAATGATCTTCCAACCCACGCAACTCATCTGCTATAGCATCCAAAGATGCATCACTTTGCGCTCCATTAGCAGCCTGAATAAGCAGTGTTGAAGTTTTATCTAAACTTGTAGTAAATTCATTCAATGTGGCATCTGACTGATCAGAAATTTTAGAACCATTTTCACTACTCTTTGTAATTTGGTTTAACGTAGTTGCCTCATTATCAAGTCTCATTGTTTCAGTGAAAGTTCTGACATCATCTTTGGCATATTGAATTTTTAATCCAGAAGAAATTTGCTTATTGACATCAAAAAGTTCATTACTTATTTTTAAATTATTTGTACTATATAGGCTATCATAATACATACTCGTTGTTACACGCATAGCAGACCTCCGTTTGTTTAAAAAATATTATTTCGTCTTTAATTTATAAAAAACTAGCAATTAAAGTTCCATTTCAAAAGAAATCGGCAAAATGTTATTTACTTTTAAGTAAGATATCACTATTATTTCAACTCCAACATATTATGCCAGCGTGGTGGAATGGTAGACACGACGGATTCAAAATCCGTTGGCTTCGGCTGTGGGGGTTCAAGTCCCCCCGCTGGTACCACTGACAACTTGTCACACAAGGTTGCTAAAAATGATAGCACTTCAAAAAACAATCATATTCTTACTTTTATTTAATACTCTGATTTTTTCACAAGAACTACAACAGGAATATTTCATAAACACTCATGTTGTGAAACTTTCAAATATTATTGAAAACCCTAAAAAAGACTACATACTATTTAATATCAATCTCACAAGACACTCCAAAAGAGTCCCTGCACCAGAACTTATAAAGAAACTGAAATCTTACGGATACAATGATTTTCATACAAAACATGGGTATATACAATTCAGTCAAAAAAGTCCTATCTCTACAGAAAAGCTCAAAGATGCCCTAAAAAAACATTACCAAGAGAAGTATAAAGAGATAGACATTCAGAACATAGAACTCAAACCGAGTAAATATATGACACATCTTCCAAAGAATTTTACAATTGGCTTCTCACGCAATGCCTGCCTTTCGCATAAAGGTACTTTGTATATCAAAACACTTGAGAATAAAAAGTATTTCTTCGACTACACTCTTTTAGCAAAGATTTCTGTATATATGACAAAAACTGAGATAGAAAAAGGAGAAGCGTTATCGGCTATAAATACGCAAAAAAAGAGTATAATACTAGATAAATTTAGAGCTTTTCCGCTCTTAACATTACAAAAGAACAAATACGAAACAAAGCACAGACTTAAAAAAGATTTGATTATTACACAAAGGGACATTACAGGTCTTTACTTGGTAAAAAGAGGTGATAATGTTGTCGTAACCTTGCATGATGGGGGTGTAGAGATTTTTTTTAATGCAAAAGCTGCGCAAAATGGCCGCTATGGCGATACAATCTTCGTAGAAAAAGAGAATAATCATAAAAAAATCCGAGTAAGAATCAGCGGAAGAAACAGAGCAGAAGTAAAATAGATGAAAAAAAGAAAAATAGTTATAGCAGTAAGTGGGGCAAGTGGTGTCAATCTGGGTATAAAGGCGCTCTCTTTACTGCCTGAGAGTATAGAGAAACATTTTATTATGTCACAGAACTCAAAAGTTGTTTTAGACAAAGAGATGCAAAACCTTGTAAAGCATGACAACAGTGACATATCGGCTTCTATTGCCTCTGGTTCTTTTGGTGTGGAGGCGATGATTATAGCGCCCTGCTCTATGAATACTTTGGCAAAAATAGCCTGCGGAATATCTGACAATCTTATAACGCGCTGTGCCGCAGTCATATTAAAAGAGCATAAAAAACTCATTTTAGCCCCGCGTGAGATGCCTTTTTCTGCCATAGCACTTGAAAATATGCATAAATTAGCCTCTTTAGGCGTTATCATCGCGCCGCCAGTCATGGCTTACTACTCCAAGCAGCAGAGTTTAGAGGAGATGGAAAACTTTATTGTAGGGAAGTGGTTTGATCTGTTAGATATTGAAAATGATTTATATAAAAGGTGGAATTAATGAGTGACCGTAAAATAGCCCTTTATCCTGGGACATTCGACCCCATAACAAATGGTCATTATGACATTATAGAGCGCGCACGCAACCTTTTTGATGAAGTTATTGTAGCTGTGGCCGAGTCAAAAGATAAAAAGCCAATGTTCAGACTCAAAGAACGCATACATATGACCAAAGCAGCAGTAGATGGCATAGAGGGAGTTCGTGTTGTTGGTTTTGACAATCTAACTATTGAACTAGCGCATGAACATGATGCCGGTGTTCTCATCAGAGGACTGCGTGCTGTGAGTGATTTTGAGTATGAACTGCAGCTTGGCTATCTGAACAATTCGCTTGATGAGAAGATTGAAACTGTCTACTTGATGCCAAAGCTCAAGCATGCTTTTATCAGCTCTTCCATCGTAAGAAATCTTCTGAAATTCAATGGAAAAACGGAGCATCTTCTCCCTCAAGAAGTTCAAGAAATCATAGAGAGTA
The DNA here is from genome assembly GCA_027038255.1 of Sulfurimonas sp. GTDB lineage: Bacteria > Campylobacterota > Campylobacteria > Campylobacterales > Sulfurimonadaceae > Sulfurimonas. The sequence continues at coordinate 24,857 of JALVXQ010000311.1, forward strand.
AAAAAATATGTATATAGCGATAGAGGGCATAGACACAGCCGGAAAAAGCACACAAATTGAACTGCTCTCACGTGATTATCCTCATGCTCTCATTACAAAAGAGCCGGGTGGAACGGCCATAGGTAAAGAGATACGGGAGATAGTCCTCTCAGCACGAACTAAAAGTAAAAGAGCGGAATTTTTACTGTTTTTAGCAGACAGAGCAGAGCATGTAAAAGAGGTAATAGAACCAAACTTTGAAAAGATGATTATCTCAGACAGAAGTGCAATCAGCGGTGTTGCTTACGCACTGACTCAAGGTGAGATTGATAAAAAAGATTTGGTCGCATTAAATGATTTTGCAACAAATAAAATATACCCGCAAAAAGTCTTTTTACTGCAGCTCAGCAAAGAAGAGCTGGAGTTTAGACTCTCTCAAAAAGAGCTTGACGGTATTGAGCTGCGTGGAAGTGAGTACCTTTTACAGATTCAAGATGCTATTGTAGAGGCTGCCAAACTGCTCAACATCGAACTTGTTATTATAGATGCGACACAAAGCATTGAAGCGATAAACAAAAAGATTTTAAGGACTCTTAATCCCTAAAATGGTATCCTTTCATAACTAATACGATGTAAGGTCAAAAATGATTAAATCACTGCGTGGAATGAACGATATTTTAAGTGAAGAGGATTCTAAAAGATTCACTCACTTCATAGAAACTGCAACACAAATAGCCTCAAGATACGGCTTTCATTACATAGAGACTCCCCTGCTTGAGGAGACTGCTCTTTTTAAGCGTTCTGTCGGAGAGTCGAGTGATATTGTCGGTAAAGAGATGTATCAGTTTATTGACAAAGGCGAGAACGATGTCTGCCTGCGTCCTGAAGGTACTGCAGGTGTTGTGCGTGCTTTTATTCAAAATAAACTTGATCGTGCAGGCGGTACACAGCGATTTTTTTACCATGGACCTATGTTTCGTTATGAACGACCGCAAAAAGGACGCCTAAGAGAGTTTCATCAGTTTGGCGTTGAGAGTTTTGG
>JALVXQ010000312.1:0-1827 GCA_027038255.1 Sulfurimonas sp.
CAAGCTCTATGATAGACAGAATTGCCAAAAGTATTAATCGCGAGGTCTATGAAGTACCTGTTGGCTTTAAATGGTTTGTAGATGGACTCTATGAGGGCTGGCTTGGTTTTGGTGGTGAAGAGAGTGCTGGAGCTTCGTATCTTCGCCGTGACACGACTGTCTGGAGTACCGATAAAGATGGAATGATTATGACACTTTTAGCTGCTGAAATTATGGCAGTGACGAAAAAAGATTTGTTTGAAATATATGCTGCGTTTGAGCAAGAATTTGGAAAATCATACTACGGACGAATAGATGCACCAGCTACTTTAAAGCAAAAAAAGATACTCAAATCTTTAAACGCAGCATCTATCAAGATTGCTACTTTGGGTGGCGAAAAGATTGAGCAGATACTTACAAATGCAGCAGGAAATGGTGCTGCCATAGGTGGACTTAAAATTGTCACACAAAACGGTTGGGTAGCGATGCGACCATCTGGAACAGAAGAGATATATAAAATTTATGCAGAGAGCTTTATTTCACAAGAGCATTTAACTACTTTACAACAAGAGGCACAAAAAATTATGGCAGGCTTATTTTCATAGCTTAGTAAATACAAAAAGTTTAAAAAAAGGGGAAAAAGATGAAAGCAGTAGTAATGGCAGGTGGATTTGGTACACGAATCCAGCCTTTGACAAATTCACGACCAAAACCGATGTTACCGATTATGAATAAGCCAATGATGGAGCAGACAATGATGATGCTCAAAGATTTAGGCATAACAGAGTTTATTGTCCTACTCTACTTTAAACCTAAGATTATTCAAGATTATTTTAAAGACGGCAGTGATTTTGATATTAAAATAAGCTATGTTATACCTGACGATGATTACGGTACAGCGGGGGCTGTTAAACTTGCACAAAAGCTCATAGGGGATGAAAATTTTATTATTATTAGTGGTGATTTGGTCACAGACTTTAATTTTAAAAAGCTTATGAAATTTCACCAGGAAAAAGAGGCAAAACTCTCCATCGGACTTACCTCTGTAGAAAATCCTCTGCAGTTTGGTGTAGTCATTGCTAATGAAGATGGTGTGATTGAGAAGTTTTTAGAAAAGCCAAGCTGGGGAGAGGTTTTTAGCGATACCATTAATACTGGTATATATATTTTAGAGCCTGAAATACTCGACTATATTCCTGAGGGCGAGAACTTTGACTTTGCAAAAGATCTTTTTCCTACCTTGATGGAAAAAGAGATTCCGCTCATGGCACACAATCTCAAAGGCTACTGGCGTGATGTGGGCAATCCTCAAAGTTACAGAGAAGTGTATGAAGATATACTTGGTAATGTTGTAAAATTTAAACTAGAGGGTAAAAAAACAGTATATCCTGATGGCCTACTTTATGAGCTTGGAGACAATAGTATCGATAATTCGGTTGAAATCATAGGAACTGTTCTTCTAGGCAATAATATCAGCATCAAAAAAAATACAAAACTCACCAACACCGTTATAGGGGACAATGTCACCATAGGTGCAAGCTGTAAAATCAAAAATTCTGTCTTTTGGGAAAATATTAGAGTTGAAAAAGGCGTTCTCTTTGATGGCTGTGTCATCTGTAATGACAATATCATTGAAAAAAATGTAAAGGCTACTGCTGGACTTATCTTAGCAGAGGGATGTGAAGTAGGAGAGCTGACCAGTTTTGACAAAGATGTCATTATTTGGCCTGACAAAAAAATAGAACCTGCTTCGGTGGTTACAAACAACCTAATACTCGGAAGTAAATATAAAAATTCCATTTTTGAAGATGGAAGTGTTTATGGAAAAAGTAACATCGAGCTCTCCTG
>JALVXQ010000312.1:1927-6681 GCA_027038255.1 Sulfurimonas sp.
TACTTAGTAAGGTAAAAGCACTCTATGCAGTCTTAGAGCTTTTAAATCTCGATGCAATGAATGAGAAGAAAAAAGTATTTTTACCGACATGGGCACCTGATATTAGGCACTTTAAAAACCTCATCATTAAAAGAGGGAAGTATGCTGATTTTAAAGTTGAAAAATTAAAAGAGTTTGATCTCATTGCTACAGTAGATGGCAACTTTGCCTTTACAGAGTTTACTTATACCCGTGATGCCATCTATGCAAGTCTTAAGATTATGGAGCTTTTAAGTACTTATAAAATTAAACTTTCAGCACTTCTTGAGAGTCTTGAAAGCTTTTACTACAAAGAGTTTCAAGTCGAGTGTCCGCAAAAATCAAAGGGCAAGATGATGCGAAAATTTTTAGAGTACGCAAAAGGGAAAAAATCAGACTCACAAGTAGGTGTAAAAATTTGGGAAGCCAAAAACAACTGGGTGTTGATGATACCTGACCAATACAGTGATCATATAAACCTTTACATTCAGGCAATAGATGATGAGCAAGGAGAGCATCTGCTTCGAGAATATCTTCAAATAATAGAGAAGATTTTAGAGGAATAAGGAGTAGTTGTGAGGCTTAACTTCATCTGGCATATGCACCAACCAGACTATAGAAATAGTGATGGTATAATGCAGATGCCATGGGTCTTTTTACATGCCATAAAAGACTACTACGATATGCCGTGGATGCTCTCACGCCACGCAAATATAAAAGCCACTTTCAATATCACCTCCCCGCTTATAGAACAACTCAAACTCTACGCACATGAGCCGCAAAAATCAGACAAATTTTTGGCACTTTGGCTTCAAGATGTTACAGAACTTGAAGAGCATGAACGAAAATGGCTCATAAAACTTTGTAAAACTGCACAGTTTGAGACAATGGTAAAACCTTTGGCTCGTTACCGTGAACTCTTTACACAGAGTCATTTTACAAACGCAGAGCTTAGAGAGATTGAAGTGCTTTTTATACTCTCTTGGTGTGGAGTCTATCTCAAAGAGAATAATGAAACTGTTAAAAGTCTTATAAAAAAAGGAAGTGGATATACTCAAGAAGACAAAATAGAGTTATTGCGAACACTCACTGCGTTTAGCACGACTATTTTTGACTTTTACAAAGAGCTGCAACAGCAAAAACGCATCACTATTTCCACCACACCTTTTTACCATCCTATTTTACCACTACTTATAAACATGAATAGTGCAAAAGAGGCGAACCCTACAATACAAATACCCCAAAATGCGCTCTCTCTAAAAGAGGATGCACTCATACATATACAAAAAGCTAAAGCACTCTTTAAAGAGACCTTTGGCTTTGACGCTCAAGGTATGTGGCCGGCAGAGGGAGCGGTAGATGCTCGTAGTGTTGCTTTGCTGCAAAAAGAGGCTATTTCGTGGATAGCGACCGATGAGGCAATATTATATAAATCACTCAATAATACGACAAAAGAGAATATCTATGCTTTGTATGATTATAAGGAGATGAAAATGGTCTTTCGAGACCACTATCTGAGTGACCTTATAGGTTTTAAGTATAGATATGAAGAGCCACAAAATGCGGCAAATCATTTTATAAGTGAATTGCAAAAAGTAGAAAACAGCAATGCCAATGCGCTTGTCTCTGTTATATTAGACGGTGAAAATGCTTGGGAGTTTTACAAAAACAACGGTTTTGATTTTTTTGAAGCACTCTATAGTGGTTTACAAACGCAGCCGTGGTGTACAACACTTACGATGGATGAAGTCTCTAACATGCAGGCAAAACCTCTTGAGTATTTAGCGCCAGGAAGCTGGATAAACGGCTCTTTTGATACATGGGTTGGTGAAAAACAAAAAACAAAAGCGTGGGAGTTGCTTTTTGTAACAAAAAAAGCCTATGAAGAGAATGTGGCACATCTCACTGAGGCAAAAAAAGCACAAATAACAGAGTTCTTTTTAAAAGCAGAGAGCTCTGACTGGTACTGGTGGTTTGGAAGTGATCACTACAGCGACTATATGCAGGAGTTCGACACACTCTTTCGTAACCAGCTTATTAACATCTATCATTTGATGGATATTTTACCTCCAAGTGATCTTTTTCTCCCAATCTCTCAAAACAGAAGTTCGAGCGACTTTTTAGTCCCTCCACAATCGTTCATAAGCCCAATAATAGATGGCAAAAAAGACTCCTTTTTTGAATGGTTGGGATGCGGTATAATTGATGAAACAAAACTTTTTTCTACAATGCAGGCATCTTCGGGTGTAGTTGAGAAAATCTACTATGGAGAAGATGCGCAAAAGCTCTACTTCTCTTTTGAGGGAATGTTACAAAAGTACTGTACAAATGCTCAAATAAAGATTATAATAGAACCATTAAATCTAAACGCAGTGCTTGCGTTTAATGCAGGAAAAACAACGCTTAACGGCTTGGTGATTGAGAGTGCCTGCAAGCAGAATTTAGAACTAAGCATAGAGAAGTCATCACTCAAGGCTGCAAAGATTTTTATACGCTTTGAGATAATTGCAGATGAGAAGATTTTACAAACAGTTCCTGGTTTTGGTGAACTGAGTCTTAATTTGAATGAAAATTACGCCAAAAACTGGTATATATAGAGGAAAAGATGAAAAAGGTATCGCTACTCTTTGGTATTCATATGCATCAGCCTGTCGATAACTTCGATGAGGCAGTTAAAAAAGCAGTTGCTCTCTCTTATGCTCCTTTTTTTGAGACAATGCGCAACTATCCTCAGTTTAAATTTTCACTGCACTGTAGTGGATGGCTGCTTGAAAAGATACAACAAGAGTATCCAAAAGTTTTTCAAACTATGCAGGAGCTGACACAGCAAGGAAGCATAGAATGGTTTGGAGGGGGTTACTATGAGCCTGTTCTTAGCTCCATCCCTTCAAAAGACAGACGAGCGCAGATAAACAAATTAAGTCATTACATTAAGAAGTATTTTGACGTAGATGTCAAAGGTTTGTGGCTAACAGAGCGAGTGTGGGAGAGTGCAATACTCAGTGATTTAGTTGCGTGTGGCATTGAGTATGTGATGGTGGATGATTACCATTTTATCAGCAATGGCTACGATAAAGAGCAGATGAACGGTTACTATCTCAGCGAAGATAATGGCGAAGTTTTAAAACTCTTTCCAATTTCCAAAAAACTGCGTTATGCACTTCCATTTTCCAAAACAGAGGAGTCTTTAAACGCAGTAATCTCTTATGCAAAAGAGAGTGCTTCTGCGGCTATATTTTTTGATGATGCTGAGAAATTTGGGCTCTGGCCACATACCTATGAATGGGTGTATGAAAAGCAGTGGCTGCAAAAATTTGTAGAAGCTGTTTTAGAAGATGAAGAGTGTCAAACGCAGCACTACAGTGACTATGCGCAAGAAAATAGACCTTTGGGGCTTGCCTACTTAAATAACTGTTCGTATGTCGAGATGGGAGAGTGGAGCCTTAAAACACCATTGGCAACTGCGTTTGAGGCGCTAAAAGAAAAGGTTGGCGATGCATATTTTCAAGAGACAGGAGAAGCACTTATAAAAGGTGGAATTTGGAAAAACTTTTTTATTAAATACCATGAGAGTAATTATTTGCACAAGCGTATGCTCCAGCTCTCTAAAGAACAAAAAAAATATGACAAAGCCACTCTTGATGCACTCTACAGACTCCAAACAAATGATGTTTTTTGGCATGGTGTCTTTGGCGGATTTTATCTTCCAAACCTGCGTGACAATGCCTACAAATATCTAATACAGATTGAAAAAAGTAATCATGTAAAAGATATTGTTGTAAAAAAAATTGATATAGACAAAGATGGCTATGATGAGCTCAAAGTACGCACACAAAATCTTAGCCTTGTTTTCTCTTTAAAAGATGGTGCACAGCTTGTGGAGTTTGGCGCACTTGACGTACTTTTTAACTGGCAAAATACCATTATGCGACGAGAAGAGCTCTACCATAAAAAAATTTTAGAAGCTAATGAAAGCACTACACAAGCAGATACAAATGAAAAAATAGCGACCATTCATACTCTTAAACGCAGTGTCAACAGTGATTTAAAAGCAGAGCTCATTTATGACAGCTATGCGAAGAACTCTTTTATAGATCACTTCAGCACGCAGCCATTCACACTTGAAAACTTTACAAATCTTACATTTAACGAGGTGGGAGACTTTGTATCGGGTACATTTACATCTCAAAAGAAAAAATTTGTGCGTGAGGGGAGTGTTTGTGTCGGCGACAGCACCTACCCTGCAAAACTACAAAAAAGATACCGCTTCAAAACAGATAAAATAAGCCTCAAAAGCAAATTTGAAACGCAGTGTTCACAAAAGCTTTTCTTTGCCAAAGAGTTTAATCTCCATTTTGCACATCCAGACAAAGTCACCTTTAATGACAAAAATGTAGCCGATGGACTGCAAGAAGAGGCAATTAAAGAGCTTGTCATCATTGATGATTTTACGAAAAAAGTGCTTACTTTTAGAACTAATCAAGCGTGTGATATTTTTGCAGTGCCACTTAGCACTATTTCTGAGTCTGAGCAGGATTTTGAAAAGATTGTACAGCAAATAAGTTTCTTATTTTGCGGTAGTTTTACAACAGAGCATACATTTGAAATAAATATAGAGGTGAGTGATGTCTGAGATACGATTTGATATGCTGCATGATACCCATGTCATAATGGCACCAGAGCGTTTACACCGCCCAAACAACACAGCAGTGCAAACAGAACAAGAGAGCCAAACA
>JALVXQ010000313.1 GCA_027038255.1 Sulfurimonas sp.
GATATTTACAGAGAATTGAGAAAAAATTTGGCAGAAAAAGAAGTTTTGCAAATGCACCAAGGACATTAGATTTGGATATTCTCTTTTTTGATAACCGTAACATGCAGACAAAAGATTTAACGATTCCGCATGCTTCTTGGTTTGAACGTGAAAGTGTTCTTATTCCGCTTGCAGGAGTTCAAGGGTGAAGATTTTAACTTTTACAGGAAAAACACCCTCAGAAGCACTGAAAAAAGCGAAGATGGAGATTGGTGATGAGGGAATGCTCATCGAGACCAAAGAGATTCAAAAAAAAGCACTCGGACGTGACGGACTTTATGAGATAGTCATCGGAATTGATGAAGATATGATGCCTGCAACATATCACAAAACTCAAAAACCGCTCTCAAAACAGCAGCCGATTAAAAATGAGTCTAAAGATGTTTTGTATGATATCTCCAATGCAGCACGACAAATCTCTGAAATCTCTAAAGTGGTCGATGATCCTTTAGAAAAATATATGAATCCATCTGTAGGATCACAAAATAGAGCGACAACAGCGATAGAACCAACTGAACTCAAAGAGATAAAATCAGAGATAAATAAACTTACAGATAAAGTAAAAATCATTCAAAATATGTTTTGGGATGAGAAAGCACCGGATTTAGAGAGACAAATCCCATCGGAGTTCGCAGAGATTTATCGTCTGGCATCACAAAGCGGCATGAACAAAGAGCATCTTGATATGTTGATGCAGATAACTTTAGAGCATATGCCGCTCAAGATGCGTGAAAACTCTGCAACTGTCAAGCGTTATTTTCAGACGATTTTACGTAAGATGGTACCGATTCGAAGAGAGAGTGCCGCGGCAGTAGGCAGTAAAAAAGTCATTATGCTTGTTGGGCCTACTGGAGTCGGTAAAACGACTTCAATCGCGAAACTTGCAGCGCGCTACTCATTTTTGATGGAGAAAAAGTACAAAGTCGGCTTGGTTGTTTTAGACACCTACCGTATTGGTGCTGTCGAGCAGTTGATGCAGTATGCACGGATGATGAAACTGGGCATTGAAACAGTAGTAGACCCTCCGGAATTTTCTCATGCACTTGACTCTTTAAAGTATTGTGATTATATTCTTATCGACACGATGGGTTCCTCCCCGTATGATAAGAACAAAATAGAAAAAATTTATGAGTGTCTCAATACCAACACGACAGAGTATAATGTGGATGTAGTTCTTGTTATGCCGAGTTCCATAAAGTATGAGGATCTGAAAGTTACCTATGATAATTTTTCATCATTGGGAATTGATACCTTAATGTTTACAAAACTCGATGAGACGATGGGCTTTGGAAATATTTTTTCACTTGCTTATGAGACAAAAAAACCGATAAGCTACTTCTCTGTAGGACAAGAGGTGCCTGAAGATTTGGTAACGGCGTCAAGTGACTTTTTGGTGGAGTGTCTGCTGCATGGTTTTAACAGGAGCAAAGCATGATAGGGCATCAGGCTGAGAAGCTTGAAGAGTTAGTCGCTTCAAGTGCAAAAGCAACTCCAAAGAAGTCAAAAAAAACACGTTTCATTGCTATAACATCCGGAAAAGGCGGTGTTGGAAAAAGTACAATAAGTTCTAATCTTGCCTATGTTTTAGCAGATAGAGGTCTGAATGTCGGTATTTTTGATGCGGATATCGGTCTGGCAAACCTCGATGTAATGTTCAATGTCAAAATCAAAAAAAATATTTTGCATGTACTCAAAGGTGAAGCAAGTGTCAGTGATATTTTAATTCCTATCACACGTAATTTGATTTTGATTCCGGGCGAGAGTGGAGATGAGATACTAAAGTATTCTGACATGGCACTTTTTGAACGTTTTATGGAAGAGGCGCAGGTCTTAGATAAGCTCGATGTGATGATAATTGATACCGGTGCGGGCATTGGCGAGCATATTCAGATGTTTTTGGATGCTGCAGATGATGTCATTGTCGTCACAGTTCCCGATCCGGCAGCTATTACGGATGCTTATGCAACCATTAAAACAATTGCGACACTGCGTGATGATGTCAGCATGATTATGAATCAGGTTAAAAGCGAAAAAGAAGCAGTCGGTGTATTTGAAAAGATAAAAAAAGTAGCCCGCGCAAATATAGGAACGGATTTGGACCTGCAATTGATTGGCAAGATTAATTCTGATGTAAAAGTTTCTAATGCCGTCAAGCAAAGAGCACTTTTTTGTGCTCTCTATCCATCAGCATCTGCGACACGAGATATAGAGGCAATTGCAAACAGAGTTGCCCTTAAGCTGGAACGAAATGTGCTGGTTACTTCAAACGAAAGTGGCTTGTCAGGTCTTTTTAGAAGGCTAATGGATCATTTTTAAAGATGTTGGGGTAGTTTATGTTAGGTGAGAATTTCGTCTATTTTTTTACAGTACTCGGCTTTTTTGTAGGTACTATTTTTGGTATATTAAAGTCGTTTGATGCAGCAGGACTGTTGACATATACTTTTTTAATCACAACATTTTTTTATCTTTTTTCGCATGTCATTATCGCATTTTATTACAGAACCATCGTAGTAAAAGCCTATAACTTTCCAAAAGAACGGCATGAAGTAGAACTCGATATGTTTGTAAAAGAGATTAACAAGCGTGAAAAACTGATTGATTCGGCATGCAGATTGACTGATGTGGCGATTAAGATGAACAATGAAGATGTAGCCGGGCAGAAATTATGATGACAAGTGCATATGTTCAGGATTTAAAACACCAAGAAGATGAACTGGCAATCCAGTACCTTCCAGCAGTAAAAGCGATGGCCTTTCGACTCAAAGAGAGACTACCGAGTTCTGTTGATTTTTCTGATTTGTCTGCCATAGGTACCGAAGAACTCATAAAACTTGCACGTCGATATGATGAAAATTTAAACGACTCTTTTTGGGGCTATGCAAAAAAAAGAGTCTATGGGGCGATGCTGGATTATCTTCGAAGTTTGGATATCCTCTCTCGCGCAAGCAGAAAACTTGTCAAACAGATTGACTATGCTGTTGAAGAGTATAGACTGACACATGAAGAAGAGCCGACGGATGAAGAACTCTCTGAAATGTTACAAGAAGATATTAACAAAGTGCATGAGGCTAGAATTGCTTCAAATATTTACACGGTAATGCCTCTTCATGATCAGCTTCAAGTTGGTGATGAAGGTGCAGCACTAGCGCAAATTGAAAAAGATGAACTCGTTGAGGTTATCAAAAAAGTTCTCTCGACTTATAAAGAACGAGAACAGATGATAATTCAGCTCTATTACTTCGAAGAGTTGACACTCAAAGAGATAAGTAATATACTAAACATAACAGAATCCAGAATTTCACAAATTCATAAGTCAGTGATTCAAAAAATAAAAGCAGGGATAGGAGCATAATATGGCAGATATACTTTCCCAAGAAGAGATTGATGCGCTTTTAGATGTTGTTGAAGATGAAGGTGATGACGTTCTTGAAAGTGGTGATGACAATCTTCTGCCACAGCGACAGGTAACACTTTACGACTTTAAACGTCCTAACCGTGTCTCTAAAGAGCAGTTACGCGCTTTTCGCGGTGTGCATGACAAAATGGCACGTTCACTCGCATCACAGATCTCATCTATTATGCGTTCTATCGTAGAGATTCAACTCCATTCAGTTGATCAGATGACCTATGGTGAATTTTTAATGTCATTGCCAAATCCGACAAGTTTTAATGTCTTCTCTATGAAGCCGCTTGAAGGAAGTGGCGTTATCGAGATCAATCCTTCCATCGCTTTTCCTATGCTTGACCGTCTTCTAGGTGGAAAAGGGGAGCCTTTTGATGCAAGTCGTGAATTTTCAGACATAGAACTCTCCCTTTTTGAGACGATCTTGCGTGTTATGATGAGTACGCTCAAAGAGGCATGGGGTCCTGTTATGGAAGTCTATCCGACAGTAGAGTCCAAAGAGTCCTCTCCAAATGTTGTACAGATCGTTGCGCAAAATGAGATTGTTGTGATGGTTGTAATGGAGATTATTATCGGACACTCTTCTGGTATGATGAACATCTGTTACCCGGTTATTTCACTTGAGCCAATCCTGCCAAAATTGGCAAGTCGAGATTTGATGCTCAATGAAACCAGCTCAAAAAAGAGTAGAAATACTGAACTGAAAGTGCTTCTTGGTGGTGCAAAAGTTGACATAGAAGCAAATCTGGGTGATGCTGATTTATCAATGGCAGAGATTTTAGACCTTAAAATCGGTGATGTTTTACGGCTTTCAAGTGCTGCTGATGATATTGTAACTGTTGCTGTTGATGGAAAAGAGCGATTCCATGGAGAGATTGGACTGCGACGTTTTAGAAAATCGATTCAAATAACAGAACTGATTGATACAGAAAAAGATGCGGTAAAACGTACATTGGAAAATTTAGAAAAACAGAGACATGAAAAGATTTCTGGGGTTAGAGATATTATTCATGAAGATGAATTAGCCCAAAATGAGGATATGTAGATGAGTGATTTTATGAAACTCTTTGAAGAAGAGACAGTTGGTACGATTGAGGCCCTTGTGGGTACAGCACCCTCTTTGGAATTAAAAGAAGAACAAGAGTTAAGTATTATCTCTAACATTGTACCGCCTATTGTTCTTGTAAAAATAAAAGTAAGTGGCGATGTTGATGCCGATGTTATGGTGGCATTGCCTCCAAATTTGGCAGCTTCACTTTCAGATATGATGATGGGGGAAGAGCCAAGTGAGAGAGATGATGTTAATGATGATGACATTGATGCAGCAAAAGAGATAGTCTCGAACATCTTTGGAGCGATTTCAAATGCACTCTCTGCTCAAAAAGAGCTGCCGGTCCTCTCTTTTTCCGTTGAAAATATTGAGCTGATTAAAGATGATGAAGAGGTGAGCTTAGAAGCATTTAGTAGAATGTTTATTTATAAATTTTCACTTGAGAGTATCAACTCTCTTTTAATGTTCATTATAGATGAAAAACTTTATAATGCATTATATGGTAGCTCTCAAGAGGAGAGTGTATCGACGCAGAGTAACGTAGAGAAAAGTAGCTATTCTTCTGAAAACAACTGTGAGGATGAGTCTGTAAATCTTAGTCATGAAGAGATGAAAAATATTGCGCTTATTATGGACGTAAAACTCCCGGTAAGAGTTCGCATCGGTAAAAAACGTATGCTTTTAAAAGATGTGCTCAATATGGACATCGGTTCTGTAATCGAGCTGAATCAACTTGCAAATGATCCCTTAGAAATTCTTGTAGATAACCATGTGATAGCACAAGGTGAAGTTGTCATTGTTGATGGAAACTTTGGTGTGCAGATAACAACAATCGGAACAAAAAAAGAACGCCTGAATCAATTAAAAGGTTAAAGGAAGAAAATGTCACCTCAAAAAAAGGTGTTGGTAGGTATGAGTGGAGGTGTGGATTCTACTATAACTACGTTAATGTTAAAAGAAGAAGGTTATGAGGTAGAAGGGCTTTATATGAAGCTGCATTCAAAACCGGGCTATCACGAGATACATCAGGCTCGTGCTCAAAAAGCTGCTGATTATGTAGGCATAAAACTCCATGTACTTGATTTGCAAGAGAAATTCAATAAAAATGTTTTTAAACCTTTTGTAGATACATATGCCCAAGGAAAAACACCCAATCCATGTGCCTTGTGTAACCGCACGATGAAATTTGGAGAGATGATAAAGTTTGCCGATAGAGTAGGCGCTGATTATCTGGCAACAGGACATTACATTAAAACAGATGGCGAGTTTTTTTATCAGGCGGAAGATGATACAAAAGATCAGAGTTATTTCCTATTTTATGTAAATAAAGAGATTCTGCCAAGATTAAAATTTCCTCTTGGTGAGAGAAAAAAGAGTGATATCAAAAAAATGGCAGCTTCAGTGAAAGGATTAGAGTCTTTTGCTTCTCAGGCAGAGTCAAGTGAGATTTGCTTTGTTGAAACTACTTATACGGATGTGTTAAAAGATTATGTTGAGGTAGATCAGCCGGGTGAAGTACTAGATATGCAAGGGAATGTTGTAGGAGAGCACAAGGGCTATATGCACTATACAATAGGAAAACGCCGTGGATTTACAGTCAAAGGTGCGCATGACCCTCATTTCGTTACAAAAATTATTCCTGAAACAAATCAAATCGTAGTAGGAACACGTGAAGATCTTGCGTGTACTAAAGTAGTGCTTGACAATCTCAATATGTTTGATGATAAAAAAGAGTTTGATACAACAGTAAAACTAAGATATAGAACAACAGCCGTAAAATGTCACGTGAAAATTGAAGATGATAAAGCATACCTGCAATTAGAAGAGGGTGTTTTTGGTGTAGCCGTTGGTCAGGCAGCTGTTTTTTACGATGAAGATAAACTTATTGGAGGTGGTTGGATTATCGATGCATAATCACCACTTTTCACAATAAAAAAAGAATTTTAAACTTTCCCTAACACCTTCAAAAACATTAAGCGAATTCTAAGCAAATTCCCCCTATAATTCCCATCCACAAACAGAGAGACCTAAAGTTTAGGTTTAGAAATTACTGTTTGAGATCATTGAAAACTAAGCAAGTAAGAGACTAGGAGTAACTACCTAAGTTATCTTATTTAGAAATAACTAATATAACAACAACCGTCTATTCTATTTGAATTCTAACTATTAACT
>JALVXQ010000314.1 GCA_027038255.1 Sulfurimonas sp.
CCACCATCTATAGTGCATACTTAGTTTAGGGATTAAAAATTTGGGGATACTTTTATGCCTCTGTCCTAACTTATAGCCACAATACTTCATCGCATTTCTAACAAAAAACTCAGGAACTAAATACCATACTCCATTATCAAGTAAGTATTTAAATTCTGATTTGATGTATCGCATACCCTCACCCTCAGCTTTTCCAAATTGATCCAGTATCCAATGCTCTTGTTGATGAAACACCCCAATATCAAAATAGCGTCTAAACTCCTCTAAAATGGTATAGCTATGTGAGTGATATACTTTAGCTTCTGCTACATATGCAAGAGTGCAATCTGACAATATCATTTTGGCACCGGCATAAGTGTCTTCACCTAAAATCAAACCATCTTTAAACCAACCAATATTTTCCAATGTACTTTTTCTGTATGCAGCAAAACTGTCGGACAAAAAAGCAGTTTTTAAACCATATTTTTCTATATCTTTTTTGCTTCTAATGTATGATTGCTCTCCATAATTAAATTGCCTTAAGTGCTTACCAAACAGATTCGTATCGTCATAACTTAATTGTCTACCATAGGCAGCACCAATTTTTTCATTTTCAAAAACTTTTACAATATTTTCTATGGTACATTCATCATATGGAAGTGCATCCTGTGTGAAAAACACCAATATCTCACCTTTGGCAAGTTGTGCTGCTTTAGCACGTGTTCCCCCATGATCAAATTCATTTTGAGGAATGACTATTACATTATTTGTGTATTTTTTTACTATCTGTACTGTTTTGTCTTTTGATGATGAGTCAATTATAAAAAGTTCATAATCTTGTAGTGTTTGTACTTTTAGCATTGATAATAATTTAGCTATATATAATTCAGCATTGTAAGTTGGAATGACTATAGTTATTTTAGACATTTATTAAGTCCTTTGATATAAATAAACTTATTAAAAAATATACTCAATACTATTAATATGATAGTTGTAAAAAACAAAAAATAGTCTGTAAAAAAAATTAAGCTAATTGCAGTTATAAATATAGATTTAATTAGATTGTTAGTTCCAAAATGATACACATAACTCGATATAGCACCTAGAAAAAAATTATATAATACAAATCCGGTAATTCCAAAATCTAAATATATAGGAGTTAAGTAGCTTGGAGCTGTATTATATTGATTTGGCAAAATTGATTTATAAAACTCTACAGATTCTTGGTTAAAACTTAAAAATGCAGGCAAACTCCGACTTATTATATTTTGACCCCAAAACAAATGATCATAATGCGAAACTTCTAATAAATTAACAAAAGGCATAGATACATAAGATATCAACCAGATTAAACCAGAATTTTTTATTCGATATATATCTTTTATTTCTAAGACATTATAGAAAGCTTCTGTTCCAGTTCTAAATTCTCCTACAATTTGGAATAGTACTATAATAATTATAATCAAAGACATAGATAAATAGAATAATTTTTTATTTGTTATCCTATTTTCATAAATTAGTAGAAAAAAATAAGTTAAAATTGAAAAGATTATGTTTCCGCGACTAATGTAAAGTAATAATATAGTTATAGAAAACAACTTCAGGAAGTATGATATTCTTTTTGTTCCATATAATGAAGACACGAATATGAATATTAATAATGAAAAAAGTAAACCTTTAAATCGTCCATATTCTAAATATACTGTGGTGTGATATCCAAATATCGACATAAGAGGAGGAGGCCCAAACATTACTATGTTTATTATAACTATAATTAAACTTATCATAATTAATATAAGTATGAATAAATTAAATCTTCGTTGACAAAAATGTACACAGTATTTTATTTTATATTTCTTTTTTTTGAAAAGTTTTACTGTCATAAAGCCTAAAATAAAATAAAATATACTAAAAAAGGGTAATAGTAATTCTCTTACAGTGTATTTGGGAAAAAAATATGAAATATTTAATTGAAATGTAAATAGAATCAATACCCATATAAATAAAAAAACATTAAGGGGATTGGAGAGAATTTTTTTAAGATTCATTTAGAGTCACTTTTTTTGTAACTATGAGTGTTTTAGTTATGGTATAATGTAGAGGATTAATATCTACACCTGCTTTTTTATATTGACAATAAATTGCCTGATAACGGTCAAAACTTTTTTTTACAGTAAAAATTTTTTTAAGGTAGTATAATAAATTAACCCTTTTAGAACCAATTGTATTTAACGCATGTTGCCTATACAGAATAGTCGATTCATTAACAAACCCTATAATACCTTTTTCTTTCAGAGTTATGATAGCTATCCACCAATCATGCATTATTGCTTCATCTGGTATGTTTTGACTTAATATAGCTAATTTTTTATTCAACATCATGGTGCATCCGGTAACAATATTTTCCATTGCAATCAATTTTATATTTTTTTGATTGTTTAAACTTAATTTTTGATATCGAAACATTGAATCTGCTATGACATTTAATTTTTCATCTACAACCATTAAATCTGTATGAATCAAGATAGGTTTATTAATGTTGTTGTTCTCAATTTCTTTCATTTTATTTAATGTTACTTCAATTTTCTTTTCCAGCCAAACATCATCTTGATCACAAAACATGACATAATCAAAGTTATTGTCAATTTTATATAATAAATAAGTAAAATTTTCTTTTGCTCCGCCAGTTGATATATCATCGTGTATAAAGCTTATTTTATCTGGATATTTATTCTGATATTTTTCTATTATCTCTACGGTCTTGTCTTTGGAGTTATCATCATGTATCCAAAGTACCCAATTTTGGTATGTTTGGTTAAGTAAAGAGTCAATTTGCTCCTGAAGATATTTTTCTCCATTGTATGTTGCCATTAAAATATATATCTTATTCATTTAATTTCCATATTACGTAAAAGTTGATATATTCTTTGCGAACTTTTATTATCTTGATATTTGTGAAATCTATCTCTTATAAGTTTCCTTTCTTGGCTATAAAGCGTAGGATCAGATTTAAATTTTTCAATCCACGCTAAAACTTCATTCCAATCTTTGCATTTTGGTCCTGGTGTTACTTCATCATAATTATAATAAAGCTCTCTATCTTTACTTAAATATTCTTCATAATCAAAAGGAGCAAAAATAATTGGTCTATCTGTCAATAAAAAATCAAAATAAATACTAGAATAATCTGTTATAAGTAAATCAAAATTATTTATTACACTATAAATATCTTGTTCGATATCTTCATCTTTTATAATAAATATATTAGAATAATTTTTTAAATCAATATTTTTCATATGATAATAGTGAAGCTTTATATACAATTCTAAGTTTAAAGATATGAAATTTGTATTTATAGTCTCCAAATCATCTAAAAACATTTTTGCTATATCTAATTCACCCTCATTCCTATGTGTCGGCATATAAATCACTTTTTTCACACTTCTTTTCTTTTGATCAAATACATCATTTCTTGGTAATCCCGTAATCAAAATATCTTTTATATCTTTCTTAAATGCCGTTGAAAGATTTTTTGTTTCATCTTTAGAAGATGCAATTATATAATTAAGATCTTCTGGCAAATGAATAAAAGGAAAAAGTATCCTTGAAAACTTTTTTTGTAAAGAATTATAGTCTATGGAATTTGTTAGTTTATCATCATAAACAATTTTTTTTAATGGAATACCATGCCACAGATTAATATAAATACCAGTAAATATATAATCATTAATATCACTAAAGCCTGTGGATACAAACGATATAGATGCTCTCATCGAATAATAATAACCTTTAAAAGAATAACTCTTGTATGCCTTGTATCCTTTCCTATGTATAATTTCAAGCGTATTTTTATCTTTTGTTAACCATGTAGCCTTAATCTCTGGATAATTATTAGTAACATACTCAAATAAGTATTTGCTGTTATCTCCATACTTATCACCAAACCATGCACCAAATATCCAAATTTTTTCATCTTTAGGAATTAATTTCGATATCCAGTATAATAATGCATTTATACTATACAGAAATAGTTTTTTTAATTTAGTCATTTTAATCAAAATCCTTCTTTAACTGTTCAAGGACATCAAATGCTTTAATTATTTCATCTTTAGAAACAGAAAATACTTTAAGTGTATTTTTTAATTGTGTTGAAGAAATTCCCTCTGTACGTTTTAAGTAGATAACTTCACAATACTCTTTTAAAAAGTCAAATTTCCCTTCCCAATCATCTCCCATTGCAAAGATATCAATGTTATATTTTTTTATATCTGAAATTTTTTGCTCCCAACTATTTTCAGGAATAACTTTGTCGACACACTTAATATTTCTAACTATTTCTGCTCTTTGCTCATAAGGAATAATTGTTTTCTTTCCTTTGACATTGTTAAACTCATCTGTCGAAACTGCTACAATAAGTTCATCTCCTAAATCTTTTATTCTCTGTAAAAGTTTTAGATGACCTATGTGAAATAAATCAAAAGTACCATATGTTATTACCCTTTTTACCATAATTTATTACTCCTTATTTTTATAATCCTATAACTAAATACAAATATTTCTGTCAATACAACCATACTAGCTACTGAATAAATACTAATCTGATGAAATATTACTAAGATTAACAATCCTAATAAATGGACAAATGAACCAAAAATCACACTTCTATTTGCCTCATTTGAAAACCCTAACGCACCCAAAAATGGATAGCCTATCAAAATAGTAGGAACGACAACCAACGCTGCTATAAGTAATATATGGAAAACTTCTAACGATTCTTTACCAATTCCTTGCGTAAAAAGTATATCAAATATGATTCCCCCAATAAAGTATAAGATAAATATTCCAAAAGTATTTATACTAATTACAAAAGTAAAAATCTTTTTAAATAGTTTGATATTCTTCTCTTTGGCGACATATGGATATAGAACCTGAACTATTGGAGCATAAAATCCTTGTAAAGCCATATATAATTTTTCTGCAATAGAATAATATCCAACCATAGTAGTATTTGTAAAAAGTCCCAATACAAAAGCATTTGCTGATGTATAAATACTTACGGAGACTCTTGATAAAAAGAATTGAGAGCTCTCTTTAAAGTAAATCATTAATGTATCTACCTTCTGCAATTTAAATGGTTGGTCAAAATGTTTATATATTATCCAAAAAGAAAATAAAGAGCCAATTATGATGCCCAAGCCATTAAGAATAGGTACTAAAAGATAGTCATTTTTTTGATGTATAAATATAAATATGGCAATTGTAAAAATTAGTTTAGAAATGATATTTACTATTGTAATATATTTCATCTTTTCCAATCCTTGAAAATACCATATAGGAAATAATGCTTGACCTATGACCCAAAGAAATGTAAGATAATAAAGTTCCAAATTAGCCGAGAATTTATCAAAACTTAAGACAATTACACTTAATATCAATAAAGAAAATAGTATAAGCATTACTTTAATTGTCATAACAGCACTAAATATTTCAGTGACTTTATTTTTATCATTTCTATGAATTGATATTTCTCTCGTAGCAGAAAGAGCAAATCCATAATCTACCAGTATATTAAAGAACATTATAAAAGATTGAGCAAACATCACTAATCCAAACGTTTCTACTCCAAGCGTCCTTACTAAATAAGGTAAAGTTAATAATGGTAATACATATGTAAATCCTTGTAATACAGAAAGAGAAAAAAAATTTGATAACAACCTTTTTTTATCTTCTGTATTGGCAATATTTCTTATTTTTTCAATCATACTTTATATTTTTCTAAATACCAATCAATAGTCTTAACAATCCCACTTTCAAAATTCTCATCAGCCTTCCAGCCAAGTTCATTCTCTAGTTTTGTAGCGTCTATTGCATAACGTCTGTCATGTCCGGCTCTATCTTCTACAAAAGTAATGAGTTCTTTATAGCTTTTAGCATTTTCTAGTGGTACTTTTTCATCTAAGATTGAAGTAATGGCATCTACGATTTGCAGATTCGTTCTCTCATTTCTTCCACCGATGTTATAAACATTACCCTCTTTACCTGTATGGTAAACCAAATCAATCCCTTTACAATGATCAAGCACATAGAGCCAGTCTCTTATGTTCTTGCCATCTCCATAGATAGGAATAGATTCACCTGCTAAACATTTACGGATGATAGTCGGAATAAGTTTCTCATCATGTTGTTTTGGGCCATAGTTGTTTGAGCAGTTTGTTATGACAGTATTAAGTCCATAAGTCTCTTGGTAGCTTCGTACTATCATATCTGAGCTTGCTTTAGAAGCTGAGTATGGAGAGTTAGGTGCATAAGGTGTCTCTTCTGTAAAAAGATCAGTCTCACCCAGCGTTCCATAAACTTCATCAGTACTTATATGATGAAATCTACAGTTTTTATACTCATCTTTATAAGTAAATGGCTTTTCCATCCACTTTTTCTTTGCTACATCAAGCAGAGTAAAAGTACCATTGACATTTGTCTCAATGAATACTCCAGGATTTTTTATGGAGTTATCGACATGAGACTCCGCCGCAAAGTGAATCACACCTCTAATGTCATACTCATCAAATATAAACTC
>JALVXQ010000315.1 GCA_027038255.1 Sulfurimonas sp.
TAAGCTCAATTTTTTATATAAGTTTACTCAAATAAGTTTAAAAAAGATATAATTTGTCTAATAATTTGAATTTTATAGGCTAAAGATGAAAGAGATGAAACCTTTTATATCAATAGTAGCACCTTGCTTTAATGAAGAGGATGTTATAGATATATTTTTAGAAAAGATATTTGAAGTGCTTAAAAAGCTTGGACGCTCGTATGAGATTGTCTTTGTTAATGACGGGAGTCGCGATAACACTTTAGAGATTTTAAAACAAAAAGCACAAGAGTATAATGCAGTTCGTGTTATCAGCCTCTCACGCAACTTTGGGAAAGAAGCGGCTTTGAGTGCGGGGCTTGATATGGCTTATGGGGAAGTGGTTGTACCTATTGATGTTGATCTTCAAGATCCTCCTGAGCTTATTTTAGACTTTGTAAAAAAGTATGAAGAGGGTTATGATGTCGTTGTTGGTAAACGGGTAGACAGAACAACAGACTCAACTGCCAAACGCGTGAGTGCAGAGACTTTTTACAAACTGCACAATAAGATCTCCGATATAGAGATTCCTCATAATGTCGGTGATTACAGATTGATGTCTCGCCGGGTTGTTGAAGAGTTAAAAAGATTGCCTGAAACACAGCGTTTTATGAAAGGTATTTTTGCCTGGCTCGGTTTTAAAACGGCAGTAGTGGAGTATAAACGAGACTCCCGTGCGGCAGGGGAGACAAGTTTTAATGGCTGGAAACTATGGAACTTTGCACTCGACGGCATTACGAGCTTTTCAACGGCACCGCTTCGTGTATGGCTTTATCTTGGTATTATTCTAGCTTTTATCGCTTTTGTCTATGGCTCTTGGATTATTCTAAAAACACTCATCTTTGGCGTGGATGCTCCGGGTTACGCTTCTATGATTACCATAGTCCTGTTTCTTGGTGGTATTCAGCTGATGGGCATAGGTATTTTGGGTGAGTATATCGGCCGTATCTATTTAGAGTCGAAAAACAGACCTGTTTATATCATTGAAGATGAATATTAAAACCCACATTCTCCAACTAGCCAAATACGGCTTCTTTGGAGTAATAGCTACGCTTGTGCACCTTTTGACTGCATGGGCAATTATCTACTTTTTTTCTGCTTCTGTGTTCATTGCCAATACTTTTGCCTTTTTTACGGCTTTTATATTTTCATATGTTTTTCAGACGCTCTATGTCTTTAACACCCACTTTCATATCAAACGATTTATGAAATTTTTCTTGGTGCAGTATGGAACTTTTCTCTTCTCCTATCTGCTTTCTGATGTTTTTCCCATAACCAACGGCTATTTACACACACTTCTCATTGTTGCTATAATGCCGCTAATAACTTTTGTTATTCATAAATTTTGGACTTTTAAATAATGCAAGAAATAGAAAAAAGATTTACCCTCATTCAAATATCACTATTAGTTTTAGGTTTGCTGCTCGCATGGTTCTATGCCGAACATCAGATACTTACAGGCGATCAGACGCAAATGCTCTACAAAGGCTATATGGGTGCCTATAAACAGACATGGATAAACTACGGAAATGCCGCAAGTGCAGTAGGCAATGTCCCCGGCAGTATGATTTCGTATGTTGTCGCTTTGCCTGTGATGATTTATGATTCTCCAATGGCACCGATGGTTTTTTTGTTCTTTTTGCATCTGCTCTCCTATTTTCTTCTCGATGCTGTTATCAAAGATATTTACAAGGCAGATGTACGCTTGATCTTTTTGGTGCTCTATTGGCTCAATCCCTGGTTCGTATTTGAAAATATTCTCTACAATCCATCCTATCTTTTTTTCTTTTCAGCGCTGCATATTTGGAGTGCATACAAACAAAAAGATAAGAGCTCGTTTCTCTATTCAACGCTGCACGTTCTAGCTATCGGTCTTGCATTGCAGTTTCACTACTCTTGGATAATTCTCTCGCTTATTTCACTCTATCTGCTCTATAGAAATATGGTAAAAGTAAATTGGTGGGGTGTTGCATTTGCTGCACTGCTTATAGGCATCTCTTTAATCCCTTATCTGCAAGCTGTCATGCAAAACAGTGCCATCACGCATCACGCAGATGATACAGGCAGATACATCGGTTGGGGTGGCGTGCATGTCTATCCGGTACTGAAATCTTTTATCTATTGGCTACGATATGGCTCATTTTTCTTTCCAAATAAGCTGATTGCCAGTGCACACTTTGACTGGTTAGGGGCTTCGCATATTGTGCAGATGATTTTTGTCTATGCATATAAGGCCGTACTCTTTTCTGTTGGTGCATTTACTCTCTACATCTCCTACAAAGCAAACAGATACTTTTATGACCTAGTTAAAGGAAAACTCTTTACACGTAACGAGGCAGTGAAAACGAAAGAAGAGTGGCTGTTGTTGTATGTTTTTGGTGCGCTTATCGGTGTCTTTATCAGCTCCATTCTCTCACCGATTATTTTTAGTTACTGGCACTTGATTATTGTCTTTCCATTTGCGATTATTCCTGTCGTGGTCTATCTCAAAGACAAAGGACAGAAGTATATGCCGAAAGCTTTGATAGCAATTGTTATCTATTTTATTTTTATCAATATTATGGGTGCAGTAGATAGCCGAAAATATTCAATTTCTACAGATTATGTCAAAGATACAAAAGCGTATATAGCAAAGACTATACAAACTCCGCAGTGATCTTTGCCACTGCTTGGGGGGAGAGATTTTCAACATCGATTGTTCTGTTTTTCTCTCCTAAAGCTCCATAGACTTCCATATTTGTTTTATTAAAAAGAGCCAGAACTTTTGCATCTGATGCGACTGCTAAGTGCATAGGCCCTGTGTCTGCACTGACATATAGGTCACAGGCTTGAAAAAAGGCACCCAGAACACGAAGATTTTTATTAGAGTACTCTAATACATTTTCATTCAGTTTTGTTGGAATGTCGGGCGAGAGTATATCTATAACGACGATATTCTCATCTTCCTTTTGCAGAGTATCCAGCCATTCGCTCCACCATGTATCTGAAATCTTTTTATCAAATCGAGCATTTCTAAAAATTGCGATGATTTTTTGCTCTGCACTTATATGATTGACTTTTAAGAGCTGCGTGAGGTCGTTTTGTGCTTCTTCTTTTTCTACTTGCGTGAGTCTGATGTTAAGGGTAGGCTGTTCTTTTGGAAAATCTATCTCAAAAAAGCGTAAAAACTCTAAAGATTCCAATCCCATATGTTTGTAATGTTTCAAACCTCTCTCTTGAACATGTGTAAAGTGTGTCCAGAGCTTTTTATCGTAAAAACTTGCTTTATATTTTGCTTTTACAAGAGCAGTGACGATTTGTGCACTGGTTGAGCCACCTGACATATTGAGTGCCAAATCATACTTTTTTGCTCTGGCTTGTCTGATGTAGCGAAACATATCCAGAGGCTGCAGTAGAAGCTTTCTTGGAATGTCTATGACCTTGTCGACATTTGGCATAGGCTCTAAGATCTTTCCTGCGAGTTTCATTCCTACGATGACATCAATCTTTGCGTGAGGAAGGTGTGTGCCGAGTTCATTAATAAGCGGTGTTAAAAATATGAGATTACCAATGCGGTAATTTGGTCGAATGATGACAATGCTTTTAATCTCCTCCCTATTAAGCGTTGTTGCGTGAGGGCTCTTTTTTAAAAAAAGCGCAAGAAAGCCGTTGAGAAGTGAAGAGATTTTTTTACGGATAATTACATGTAGAGGATATTTCATAACTCTCTTTTTTTTGTGTAATTATAGCAAATAAACATTTATGTAGCATAGTTAGTGTAAAATGTCGTCATAATTATTTGGAGAAACATTGAAAGAGATTATAAAAAGATTTTGGCCCTATATAAAAGAGTATAAGTTTTACTATATGTTAGTCGTTTTTGGCGGGATTTTAATCGTCATATCTACAGCTGCAAGTGCGCAGATCATGAAACCGTTGATGGACGATATGTTTATTGCCAAGAAAAAAGAGATGCTTTATCTCATCCCATTTGGTCTTATTGCCATTTATGCGACAAAAGCGGTTGGAAAGTACATCCAGACTATTTTTATGGAGTACATCGGGCAGAGTATTGTAACACGCTTCCGTGAGCTTCTGCTCTCACATATCATCTCGCAAGATATGGCTTTTTTATATGTGAACCGCAGTGGAGAGCTTATTTCACGTGTGACTAATGACATTGGACGCATCCAGACCTTTGTGGCAAATATTCTTCCTGACCTGTTTCGGGATGTTTTGGCCGTGATTGCACTTGTTGGCTATATAATTTACTTAAGCCCTATGCTCTCATTTTATACGCTTATTGTAGTGCCTTTGGCAATTGTTCCCTTGATGTCCATTGCAAAAAGATTGAAAAAGTATTCACACCGCTCGCAAGAGAAAAATGCTGACATTGTTACTCGTTTGACGGAAGTTTTTAACAACAGTGAAATCATCAAAGCCAATGATACACAGGCCTTTGAATTGAAGCGTTTTAGTGTACAAAACTGGCAGTTTTTTAAGATAAATATGAAAACAGTCTATGTCGGTGCACTCGTACCTCCAATCACGGAGATGTTAGGGGTGACAGGACTTGCGGCTGTCATCTATATTGGGGGTAAAGAGGTTTTTGCAGGGCGTATGACGGTAGGTGAATTTACAGCGTTCATTACAGCTGTCGGGCTTGTTTTTGAACCGATTCGTAAACTCAGCGGTACTTATGCGAAGATTCAAGATGCCATAGCTGCAAGTGAGCGTGTGTTTGATATTTTAGATACAAAGCCGAGCATTATAGATGGTGAAAAAGTTTTAGATCAAGATATAAAAAGCATAGCATTTGAAAAAGTAACTTTACGTTATGAAGGGAACTATGCACTGCGTGATGTAAATATAGAGATTTACGATGGTCAAAAAATAGCACTTGTAGGGGACAGCGGAGGTGGAAAATCTACTTTTATCGCGATGCTGTTGCGTTTTTATGACCCGGATGAGGGCATTGTTAAAATCAACGGCACAAATATAAAAGAGTACAAGCTAGAATCACTCAAACACCACATCTCTCTTGTCACGCAGCGGGTTTACATTTTTCAAGATTCACTGGCTGCCAATGTCGCTTATGGTGAAGATGAGATAGATGAAGCCAGAGTCATTGCAGCACTCAAGCTTGCTGATGCGTACGATTTTGCAATGGCACTTGAAGAGGGAATAAACACGATGATGAGTGAAGCGGGAGCAAATCTTTCGGGTGGTCAGCGTCAGAGAATCTCCATAGCCCGTGCAATTTATAAGCATGCATCACTTTTACTTTTTGATGAAGCGACATCCGCACTCGACAATGAGAGTGAAAAACGCATTCAAAAAGCCTTAGATGACTATACAAAAGACAAGATTACCATTACTATTGCACACAGACTGAGCACAATCGAACATGCAGATAAGATTTTAGTACTTCAAAAAGGCTGTATAGTAGATTCGGGAACACATCAGGAACTTTTAGAGAACTCTGAAGTGTATCAAAGATTAGCCGGAGAACTTAAAGCGTAGGGTACAAAAAGAGTTTTATGAGTTCTTCAACACTTTTTAGCAATAATCACGGGATTATAAAGTTGCATGCCGTTGTTTAGATATTTATAAATTTCAGGACAAATCCTCCCTTTGGTCTGAGCCTAAAATTTACAAACATCTAAACAACTATACTACAGCCTAACATATTTTTACGAGGACAACAACAGATGGAATTAGATTTCGCAAAATTTACAAAATACTCAAAACCGGGACCACGATACACTTCATACCCGACAGCATTGGAATTCAATGATAACTTTCTTTATGATGATTATATTAAAAAACTAGAAGCGCAAGACTCTTCTCGTCCTTTGAGTCTCTATTTTCATCTGCCGTTTTGTAAAAATGCCTGTTATTTTTGTGGTTGTAATGTTGTTTTTACCTCTAAAGAAGACAAAATGCTTCGCTATATGGAGTATTTAAAACGTGAATTAAAAATACTTTCACAACATTTGGACTGCTCACGCAAGGTTATTCAGATGCACTTTGGCGGAGGTACACCTACATTTTTCTCTGCGGAGCAGCTGCGTGAGATTATTGCTGAAATTAAGTCGTATTTTCCAAACTTCGTAGAAGATGCAGAGGTGAGTTGTGAGATTGATCCGCGTCATATCAATGAAGATCAGATGCGTGTTATGAGTGAAGCAGGGTTTAATCGTGTTAGTTTTGGATTGCAGGACTTTAATGAAAAAGTACAGATTGCAGTACACCGCGTTCAGCCTTACAACATTACAAAAGATGCGATGGATCTGGCAAGAAAATACAATATGCACTCAGTCAATGTTGATTTGATTTACGGCCTTCCTTTTCAAACACTTGATACCTTTAAAGAGACACTCTCGCTTGCACTTACGCTTAATCCTGACAGATTTGCAGTCTTTAACTATGCCCATGTGCCATGGCTCAAAAAGACGATGCGCAAGATTGATGAGACGACACTGCCGCGTCCTGATGAAAAGCTTCAAATCATGCAGTATACGATTGATTTTTTAACATCCAACGGTTATAAGATGATAGGAATGGATCACTTCGCAAAACCTGAAGATGAACTTTTTAAAGCGATTGAAAAAGGGGAGCTTCACAGAAACTTCCAAGGCTATACGACTAAAGGTGGTGCAGACTTGATTGGTGTAGGACTTACTTCCATTGGTGAAGGTGTAGACTATTATGCGCAGAATTTTAAAGATATGCCAAGTTATGAAGCAGCAATAGATGCTGAAAAACTACCGTTTGAACGGGGTGTCATGTTGAGTGAAGATGACAGAATCCGCCAGTATGTCATTATGGAGTTAATGAGTAACTTTAAACTTGATATCAAAAGATTTGAAAAACTCTATGGCATTACTTTTAAAGAGTATTTTGCTGATGCCCTTGAAGCGCTGCAGCCTTTTGTAAATGATGGACTTATCTCTATGAGTGATGAGAAAATTGAGTGTTCTGAGACGGGAACACTGCTTATAAGAAACATCGCTATGCCTTTTGATGCCTATATGAAGCGTCACGCAAGCAGCGATAAAACATTTTCAAAAACGGTGTAGCAATGGATAAAAAACCAGAAGATATCTTTAGCTTCGATGTAATAGCTGATGATTGTGTGAAGTGCGGGAAGTGTATTCCTGTATGTACCATTCATAATGTAAATGCCGATGAGGTGACGAGCCCACGTGGATTTATCGACCTTTTAGGGGCATATAAGCGTGGAAATTTGGAGCTTGACAAGACGGCAAAAGATATATTTGAGAGCTGTTTTTTATGTACGGCATGTGTTGAGGTTTGTCCAAAATCACTCCCGACCGATATGATAATCGAACAGGTTCGCTCTGACATTGCACAAAAGTATGGCATTGCCTGGTATAAAAAAGCATTTTTCTTGCTGCTTCGCCATCGCTGGCTTAACGACATTGCTTTTAAACTCGGCTGGGTATTTCAGACCTGCGGATTTAAAATCAAGGCCGACATTGACTCGATGCACTCTCGTTTTAATATTCCAATGTTAAAAGCTGACAGACTCCTGCCAAGCTTGAAAAAGACCTCTTTTTTAAATGCCCATCCGGAAAATATCGATAATGGCGGCAAAAGAAAAGTAGCGATTTTTATTGGCTGTTTAGGGAATTATAACTATAGAAATGTTGGAGACTCACTTTTAGAAATTTTAGAAACTCTAGAGATTGATGCCTTCTTGGCAAAAAGTCAGAAGTGCTGTTCTGCCCCTGCTTATTTTACGGGTGACTTTGATACGGTGGATTATAATGCAAAGTTTAACATTGAGTATTTTGAAAAGTTTGCAGAGGATGTCGAGGCTATATTAGTACCAGAAGCTACGTGTAGCGCGATGCTTAAAATTGACTATGAACACTATTTTCATGACCAACCGGAGTGGAAAGAGCGTGCAAGAGCTGTGATGAAAAAAGTCTTTATGGCAACAGAGTGGTTGCAGCATCACACAGAGCTTGAATCCATTTTGGCAAAGAAAAAACAAAACAGGAAAATTGTCACCTATCATGACCCATGTCACGCAAGAAAGATGCAGGGAATTCATGAAGAGCCACGTAACCTCATTCGCCAAAATTATAAGATAGTCGAGATGAGTGACCCAAACTCCTGCTGTGGATTTGGCGGGGTGACGATGCAGTCTGAGAAGTACCATTTCGCAAAAGCGGCAGGAGTTCCAAAGGCAGCAATGATTAAAGAGACAAAAGCCGAGATTGTCAGTGCTGAGTGTTCAGCCTGCCGCATGCAGATAAATGCTTCAATGAACTACGCTGAAGTTGATACCGTCTTTAAAAATCCAATCGAGCTTATAGCTGATTCGTTGAGAGAGTAGATGCATTACTTTGTCTGGGATGCTAATCCGGTAGCACTTGCGTTTGGACCTTTTCATGTCTATTGGTATGGTATTTTATTCGCCACGGCAATACTGGCCGGACTAGAGTTTATGAAGCGTGTCTACCGCCTTGAGGGTAAAGATGAAAGCACGATAGAGCCGCTTTTTATTTATGCGATTATAGGGATAGTTATAGGTGCGAGACTTGGGCACTGCTTCTTTTATGACCCTGATTACTACCTTGCACATCCACTAAAGATTTTTGCTGTTTGGGAAGGTGGACTTGCTTCACATGGCGGTGGTTTAGGTGTTTTAATAGCTCTGTATCTGGGATGTAAAAAGTATAAAATAGATTTTATCTGGCTTATCGACAGACTTGTCATACCTACGGCACTTTTTGGCTTTTTTGTGCGCATGGGCAACTTTATGAACTCTGAGATTATAGGTAAGCCGACAGATGTCCCTTGGGCGATTATTTTTGCAAGAGTGGACATGCTGCCACGCCATCCCGCACAGCTTTATGAGGCGTTTTCTTATCTGCTCATCTTTTTTATACTCACTTTTGTATATAAAAAACAGTATAAAAGCTTAAAACCGGGTTTACTGTTTGGACTTTTTTTAGTTTTGATTTTTACAGTGCGATTTTTGGTTGAGTTTGTGAAAACGCAACAGGCAGACTATAGTTTAGGAATAGGGCTTAATACCGGACAGCTTTTAAGTATTCCCTTTTTACTCTTGGGAATTTTTCTCATTTTCTACTCTTTAAAAAAACAAGCCTAATGCAAAAAGTTATACTCTTTTATTTTCTCTTTATCAATATTCTTGCATTTTTGATCTATGGATATGATAAATTTTTTGCCTCTAAGACAAAAGCACGAAGAATTTCAGAAAATGAGCTGCATACCTTTGCAATCATTGGCGGCTTTTTGGGGGCGACGCTTGCAATGGCACTTTTTCATCATAAAACTTCCAAGCGTTCCTTTCTTCTCATACATGTTGTTATTTTACTTGTGTGGATAGCTGCCATCATTTACTACCTCACGCAGCTCCATTTTATCTCATCGCTCTTTTCTATCTAGTTTTCTATCTCTGGCAACAGAGCGTTTCCAAAGGTAATTTACTAAAAAATATGCTGTCAGTGAGCCAAAGACAGAGTAGATTGCCGTACCAAAATAGAGCGGTATAAAAATATTATCAAGATTGTTTTTGAACCACTCTAAAGTCATCTCAACAGGTTCTGGTTTTATACCCAGTAAAAATGAACCTGTAAGATACTCCATATAGTACATAGGCGGCATTGTGAAAGGATTACTGAGCCAACACATAGCGATGCCAATGGGTACATTAAAACGGACAAACGGGACAAACAGCAGTACTGCAGCCATCTGCATCGGCATAGGAATAAAGGCGATAAAGAGACCGATGAGAACACCGCGTGAAATCATTTTTCTATTGGTTGCAAGATATTCAGGACGGATTTTGTATTTTTTAATTAAATCTCTGAGTTTTTTATGTGAGGAAGTTTTTTTGAGTGTTTTTCGTATCATGCCAAATCTTATTTAAAAAGTTTAATATAAACGAAGTATATCTTCTTTATGGTAAATTTGGCTGAGGCTTGTCGAAATAGTAGCCTTGGGATTTATTTACACCAAGGGAGATAAGTTTATCTTGAATCTCTTTTGTCTCTACATATTCACCAATCGTTTTGATCTGCATCTCTTTGGCAAAGGCAACTATGACAGAGGTGATGAGTGCTGAGCGTTTGTCATGGACTATCTCTTTAATAATGCTACCGTCAATTTTAATAAAATCAGCTTGCAGCCTCATTAGGTGTTCAAAGTTAGAGTATCCTGTTCCAAAATCATCAATGGCGATTTTACAGCCGTATGATTTTACTTTTGTGATGAAAACTTCTACTTTCTCAAAATTTTCAATACTTTCACTCTCAACAATCTCAAAAATAACACGCTGTGATATGTCATACTGCTCTAAAGTCTTAAATATCATAGCCGTTATCTTTTTGTCAAGAATATCATCAATTGTCAGGTTGATAGAAAATTCATACTCATTCTCTTTAAAGGCTTCGAAACTTTTTTCTATGACGATTTTTGTCAGCTTTTTGTAGAGTTTTGACTTCTTGGCTATCTCTAAAAATTCACTCGGTGCGATGATGCTGCCATCTCTGTCAATGAGTCTTATGAGTGTTTCATACTTATAAATAGTGTTGTTATCATTGTCCATAATGGGTTGATAAAAGAGTTGGATTCTGTCTTCTTTGATGGCATCTTTTATCTCCTGTATCCAGCGAATATTATTTTCATATTCAGCATTGAGTGAAATCTCATTTGTGTAAAAAATGACACTTTTTCCTGTGCGTCTTGCCGCTTTTAAGGCCATATTTGCAGTAGGAAGCAGTTGCGAGCTCTCTTCATAGGAGATACCCACCGTTATACTGAGTGATATCTCCTGATCATCGATGGCAAGAAGATGCTCATTAATGTAGCTAACGACGCCTGCAATGTTTTTTGTAAGTTTTTTAGCATTTTTTTCATGAGAGAGTATGACAAATTCATCCCCGCTGAGTCTGTAGACTTCACAGTTTTGATGCGCTTGAAGATTTTCTTGCAGGAGTTTACTAAAGGCAATCAACACTTTGTTTCCAAATTTTTCACCAAAAAGGTCATTGATTTGAGAAAATCTGTCTATATTTATTAAGATAAGAGCCAATCCATTTTGCTGATGTTTATCTTCAAGAAGTGCCGTTCTGTTTTTAAGCTGCGTGAGGGAGTCTGTATGAAGCATTGTCTGCAGCTCTTGCGTGTACTCCAGTAACTGCTCATTTTTTGCTTTGAGCTTGGCTGTAATATTTCTGTTTTTATTGTAGACGAAAAACTTTAGAAGATAGTAGATACCTGTCAGTGATGCTGAGATGTTTAAAAAGAAAAATATCTCCTGTGCACTTTGTGGCATCATGGCTCCATGGTGTTTGATAAGCCAAGGGTCAATGAGCACTGAAAATGCCATCAATGCCAAAAATGAAAAGAGCCAAAACTTCGCTTCACCCCGTTTTTCATGAATGATGGCAGCAATAGGTGCAAAAAATGCCCAGACCATGATGTAACTGCTGTTTGCAAAACCGCCAAGTACCCACATAAGTAAAAAAGGAAGTGTAAGCACAAGAAACATCTGTGTCTTTTGAATGGCTGCAAGATTACTTGTCTTTTTATAGTGCCAGAGATTAAAGAGTGAAATAAAACTGTAAACGATTGGAATGACAGCCGCCGTGTACTGTCCATATAGAAGATAGATAAGCGCCCAGACAAAGCTGATAGGACCGATAAGCATGGGAACAATGATGATAGAAATCTCTTTGAGTTTGCTAGAATCAAACTGCAATTTGTTTATCTGAGAGAGGTCTTTTAAGTAGTTTTTATATGTAGCTATCATTTTTCAACATGCCGAATAACTCTTTTTTACGAGAATTATATCACAAGTGTATCACATTTATGTATTAAATTTTATTATCAGTTTCATAACAGTAATTTCTAAGACAGCATCTTTATGCTAGAATAATAGCATAAAAAGAGATAAATAATAAGGTAGATAATGTCATTTGAAAAACTAGGAGTATTCAAGCCTTTGCTTGATGCCATAGAAACATTGGGTTACAGTGAACCTACAATCATTCAAAAGAGAGCTATACCTTTAGTTTTACAAAAAAAAGATATTTTTGCAACTGCTCAAACGGGGACAGGAAAGACAGCGGCTTTTGCTCTGCCGATACTACAGCGTCTAAGAAAACCGGTCGAAGGCAAAGGGGTGCGTGCTGTCATTCTCTCTCCGACACGTGAGCTCTCGATACAGATTCATGAAGATATAGCAAACTACTCTAAAAATATGAGCGTCAAAACTGATATTTTAATTGGCGGAAAAGATTTAGAGAAACAGCGTCAAAGATTGAAGAGTGGGATTGACATCGTCATCGCTACGCCTGGACGTCTGTTGGAGCATATAGAAAACGGGCTCTCTCTAAATGATGTGGAAGTGTTTGTTTTAGATGAAGCGGATAGAATGCTTGACATGGGATTTACAAAAGACATAAGAAAGATTCATCCGCTGTTGCCAAAACGTCATCAGACCTTGCTTTTTTCTGCAACATTTTCAGACAAAGTGCGAAAACTTTCCAAGCTCATTTTAACCAAACCCGCTTTTATTGAGACGGCAAAGAAAAACACCACTGTCGAGACAATTAATCAAGTAGTTTATCAGGTAGACACGGCAAGAAAAGCGGAACTTTTGGCTTATCTCATAGGTTCACGCAACTTCCCACAGGTTTTGGTCTTTACAAGAACAAAAGTGAGTGCCGATGAACTTTCAGAGGAGCTAAAAAAAGATGGGCTTAAAGTGGGTGTCATCCATGGAGACAAGACAAAAGCCAATCGCCTCAAAACCCTCACGCAGTTCAAAGAGGGAAAATTTCGTGTGCTTGTTGCAACAGACATCGCCTCACGCGGACTCGACATTGAAGAGTTGCCATATGTCATCAACTATGAGCTGCCTTCCATTCCGGAAGATTATGTGCATAGAGTAGGGCGAACAGGTCGTGCAGGACGTGAGGGTGAAGCAATCAGCCTCATAGATATCTATGAAAAGTATGACATTAAAGAGATCGAAAAGCTTATTGGTCAAAAGATACCAAAAGAGACAGTAGAAGGATTCGAGCCTGATCCAAACATCAGACGTAAAGATATTGAAGATATCAAGCTCAAGTCTGAGCATAAAAAACAAGAGAAAAAGTTTGTGAAGAAAAAAGCAGCCCCTAAAGTGACTGCAAAATCTTTAAAAAGTGCGAAGAAAAAGCGCAAGACTACCAAAAGAGACGGCTAGTCCTCTCTTGTAAGTAACGCCTCTTCCTCTTCATCGAAAAGTCTGTGGTAGAGTAGTCCGTAAGCGATGTAAACAGTAGGAATACTCCAAATCAGTCCGATTCCAAAAGGAATGGCTGAGATAAGAATAAAGAAAAACGAAACAATCCCAAGTCCAAAAAATCGAAACCATTGGTGTGTAATTGTCTTGCGTGAGAGCTCCATGGCATTCCAGACAGTCATATTTTTATCTGCAATAAGAGGCAGTGTGTAGATATATGCAATAGAGAGATAGATACCGGGAATGACGAGCGCGATAAATCCTAAAACAGTAAAAAGTGTGACGAGAATATAGCCTAAAAGTAAAAAAGGATAGCTTCCAAAATAGGCAAATATCTGCTTTACAGACATTCTCTCATCTCTGGCTCTTAAGATACCGAGGAGAATAATACCTACAGCGACAGGAAGCGTGAGAATGGTGAGTATTAAATTGAGATAACCTTCGATTTGTGGCATAAGCAGTATAAGAACAAAGGCGATAACAAACTGGATAAGAAAATACAAAAGCATCGAGGCCATAAAGGTCCACTTCACTCCATTACTGCGATTAAAAGCCTCTTTTAAAACTCCTATGATTGAAAATGTGTATGCCGGCATATATAACTCCAAATATAAATTTGAATTATTATACAATAAAATTTAGTTATAAAAAATAGCCAGCCAGATAGTTTTTGCTTTCTCTTTTGTCCAAGTGACTTTGTGTTTTGTATATGCAGCGATGTTGAGATAGTCTCCTGCGTGCAGATGCACTTCACTTCCATCTTCAAATGCAAGAAGTGCTTCGCCCTCTACAAGCAAGATCCATTCATGCTCATCTTGGTCGTACCAGCCCTCCGCAGGAGAGCTTTGCCCATAAGATATAATGCGTTCTATGCGAATGTTCTCTTTTTGTAAGAGTGTTTCAAAAATCTCTTGCGTGAGGTCTGATGGAATATCTTGAAATATATTTTTTTGCATCTGTCATTATAACTGATATTTAATAGCTTTGAATGCAGAGTTAAAGTATAATTGCCTAACTAAAATAAAGAGACAGAGATGAGTAAGCAACCAGAAGCGATATATTTAAAAGATTATACAAAACCCTCTTTTGCCATTAATGATGTGCAGCTGACTTTCGAGCTGTTTGAAGAGGAGACGATAGTTACCAATGTTATGAAGTTTTTAAAACTTGACAATGTTACAGATTTGCAACTCCATGCAGAAGATTTGGAACTCTTAGAAGTAAGCCTTGATGACGTGACGCTGAGTGAAGAGAACTATACTGTAGCTGAAGAGTCACTCAAGATTTCAGATGTTCCTGAGAGTTTTACGCTTAAAATTGTCAATAAAATCTATCCGCATAAAAACACAGAGCTAGAAGGGCTTTATAAATCGGGTGATATCTTCTGTACGCAGTGTGAGCCGGAAGGCTTTCGCCGCATCACGCCGTATCTGGACCGTCCTGATGTTATGAGTGTTTTTACAACGACAGTGATTGCAGACAAAGAGAAGTATCCCGTACTTTTAAGTAATGGAAATAAATTACAGTGTCATGAGCATTTTGATGGACGACATGGTGTGAGCTGGCATGATCCGCATCCAAAACCCTCCTATCTTTTTGCATTGGTTGCCGGTGATCTGGGAAGTGTATCTGATGAATTCACAACAGCATCAGGCAATCCAGTAGCACTCAATATCTATGTAGATAAAGGCAACGAATCCAAATGTACACATGCTATGCACTCTCTCAAAGAAGCAATGCTCTGGGATGAAAAAGTTTACGGGCGTGAGTATGACTTAGATATCTACAACATAGTAGCAGTTGATAGTTTCAATATGGGAGCGATGGAGAACAAAGGACTCAACATCTTTAACTCTGCCTATGTATTAGCGGATACAGACACGGCAACAGATGCCAATTTTATGGGCATAGAGTCTGTCATCGCGCATGAGTATTTTCATAACTGGACAGGAAACCGCATTACTTGCCGCGATTGGTTTCAACTGACTCTTAAAGAGGGGCTTACAGTATTTCGAGATCAGTCTTTCTCAGCAGATATGAACTCGCGTGAGGTACAACGCATTGAAGATGTAAAAGGCCTGCGTGAGCGACAGTTTGTAGAAGATGCTTCTCCGACTCGCCATCCTATTCAGCCAAAGTCATATATCTCGATGAATAACTTTTATACTTCTACAGTTTATGAAAAAGGTGCTGAGGTCATTCGTATGATGCATACACTTTTAGGAGAAGATAAGTACAGAAAGGCGATGGATCTGTACTTTAACACTTTTGACGGCGAAGCGGTCACGACAGGTGATTTTGTCTG
The DNA here is from genome assembly GCA_027038255.1 of Sulfurimonas sp. GTDB lineage: Bacteria > Campylobacterota > Campylobacteria > Campylobacterales > Sulfurimonadaceae > Sulfurimonas. The sequence continues at coordinate 15,597 of JALVXQ010000315.1, forward strand.
GGCGATGAGTAAAGCGAGTGGTATTGATTTGGAGCAGTTTAAGCTTTGGTATCATCAAAGTGGGACACCGAGACTCATTGTTGAAGAAAATTTTAAAGAGGGCATTTACACGCTGACGCTCACGCAAAAGATTCCCGATGCAGTAGATGGCTCAAAACAGCAGCCGATGTGCTATCCGCTTAAAATGGCACTCATAAATGCAGATGGTTCTCAAGCGCTTGAAGAGATGCTCACCATTTCTCAAGCCAAAGAGTCCTTTACTTTTGAAACTTTTGATGCAAAACCGATTCTCTCAATTAACAGAGATTTTTCTGCACCTATTATAGTAGAACAGCAGGAAAATCAGTACGCTTTTTTAATGAAGTATGACACAAACAGTTTTACGCAGTATGAAGCGGCACAAAATTTTGCTATTGAAACACTTGAAGCGATGATGGAAGGCAAAGGAATAAATGAAGCCTATGTTGAAGCGTATGGATACCTGCTTGATCTGGATATTGACCTCTCTTATAAAGCACTGCTTTTAGAGTTGCCAAGCATCTCTACCTTAATGCAGAGACAAGAGCTCATTGATTGTCAGGTACTTTATGGGGCGCAGGAAGATCTGCTAAAACATCTTGCTACTGTATATAAAGAGAAATTGCTTGCAATTTATGATAAATATCATTTTCCTGATGCTGTAGAGATCGATGGTAAGCATATCGCACAGCGTGCTATTAAAAACAGAGTGCTGAAACTACTCTCTGCTTTAGAGAGTAGAGAGATTGCACTTCTTGCAAAAGCACAGTATGATAACTCGCTGACAATGACAGACAGAGTAGTGGCACTCGATGTACTTGAACACACAGACGAGCCTTTGGCTGAGGCAGCATTTAAAGATTTTTATCAGAAATACAAAGCAAATACTCTTGTTATGAATAAATACTTTACTCTTCTCTCTTCTTCTATGCGTGATGATGTTTTACACCGTGTCAAAGCTCTGCAAAACGATGCTGTGTATGATGAGAAAGTTCCAAATCTTGTGCGTTCATTGGTGGGTACATTTGCTCGAAATCATAAACACTTTCATTCCAAAGATGGAGAGGGGTATAAATTTGTTGCCGATAAAATCATAGAGATAGATAAAATCAACCCACAAATGGCTTCAGGTCTTTGCTCTACGTTTAAAATTTATGATAAAATGAACAAAGAAAACCAGAAACTCATGAAGCGAGAACTCATACGTGTAATTTCTACACAGGGGCTCTCAAAAAATTCTTTTGAGATAATTAATAAAATTGTAAAATAGGATTATTTTTTTATTTCATATTCTCTCTAAGTCTCCTAAAATAGGGCTCAATTAAGCCTCATTTTTACTTCTTATTATAATTATAAATTCTATTTATCAAAATTTGTGATAAAAATTTGATAAATATTTGATAAGATTGTCTAGAACTTGAAAAATAGGATGAATATATGGCAAGATTAGTAGTATTAGGTGGTGGGGTTGCTGGACACACTACAGCAACTTTCGCTGCAAAATGGTTAGGATCACAACATGAAGTAGTAGTTGTCACTCCAAATGCAAAGTGGAACTGGATTCCATCAAACATCTGGGTTGGCGTTGGAGAAATGAAAAAAGAGGAAGTTACTTTTGATTTAGCTCCTGTATATGCAAAAGCCGGTATCACATACCACCAGGCTAAAGCAGTTTCAATCAATCCAGAAGGCGGTGAATCTACTGATAAGCCTTTTGTTACAATTGAATACACAAGTGCAGATAAAGCCGGACAGTCTGAGACAATTGAGTATGATTACATAGTCAATGCAACAGGTCCAAAACTTAACTTTGGAGCTACTCCAGGTTTAGGTGAAGGCTCAAACTTAGGGGAGCATACAGTTTCAGTTTGTACTGCAGACCATGCTGTTCATGCTTCTGAAAAATTGGCAGAAGCTATTGAAAAGATGAAAGGCGGAACGCGTCAGAAATTCTTAATCGGTACAGGTCACGGTATGTGTACATGTCAAGGTGCTGCGTTTGAGTACATCTTTAACATCGAGCATGAGCTAAATAAAGCAGGCGTTCGTGATATGGCAGATATAAAATGGATTTCTAATGAGTCATTCTTGGGTGACTTTGGTATGGGTGGATTGCATATGAAAGTTGGTGGGTATGTAGTATCTTCTAAACTTTTTGCTGAATCACTCTTCGCTGAGCGTGGAATTGAGTGGTTAATTGGAGCACATACTTCTAAAGTTGAATCTGGAAAAGTTGAATATGAACTGCTTGATGGTTCAAAAGGTGAAGAAGAGTTTGATTTTTCTATGCTTATTCCACCATTTGCAGGTGTAGGTCTTAAAGCTTACGATAAAGCCGGTGAAGATATTACAGATACTGTATTTGCTCCAAACGGATTTATGAAAGTTGATGCAAACTATGCTGCAGGTGCGTATGAAAATTGGAAAGCATCTGATTGGCCAAGAACATACCAAAATCCTACATATGCAAATATGTTTGCTGCTGGTATTGCTTTTGCACCACCACATCTTATCTCTAAACCTATGAGTTCTCCAAACGGAACACCGATTAATCCGACACCACCAAGAACTGGTATGCCTTCAGGTATTATTGGTAAAGCTGTTGCACATTCAGTTTGTGACTTAATGACAAAAGGGGAAAATGCACATTTACACGAAGCTTCTATGGCTGAAATGGGTGCTGCATGTGTTGCTTCTGCCGGTAAAGGTGTATTTACTGGAACTGCAGCTGCGATGACAGTTTACCCTGTTGTTCCTGACTTTGAAAAATATCCGGGAACAGGTCGTGATACAGACTATACATTTGGTGAAATCGGTCTTGCTGGACACTGGATTAAACATATTTTACATCACTTGTTTATCTACAAAGCAAAATTAAATCCGGGCTGGACACTGATTCCAGAATAAAATAAAAGGAGAAAATATGAGTGAGAAAAAAATAGTTGCAGAAGAAGCAAATTTTGACAAGAGTGATGCATTTAAGTTGACAATGATTCCAGGTGGATTCGCTAGAAAAATGAGAACATGTCTTATTTGGCAGTTTATCAGATTTGTAATCATTAATGTAAAAATGATAGTTGTGGTTGGGAAAAGCCACTAAATTTTAGAACTTTGGGTGCGCACCCAAAGTTCGATTTTAAGGTTTTTTATGGTAAAAGATATTATTCAATACCCCACACCCCTTAGTGTCGAATATGCAACAGATGTGAGAATATTTAATGAAGAGTTGTTTTCATTGATAGATGATCTAAAAGATACTATCACTCAAAACAATTTAGAGGGGCTAAGCGCTTTTCAAATCGGAAACTATTACAATGTAATCGTTGTCAAAAATGATGATGGCGAGCTTGTAGAGATGATAAATCCCCGACTTATTGCACATAGTGGAAATGTTGTCAGTGAAGAGTCAACGGCCTACTACCCTAATCATAGCGCAAACATTCAACGATATGAAAATATCAGTGTAGTTTATCAAGATAGAAATGGCAAAGACAGCTCTTTTAAAGCCAGCGGCGCTTTAGCAATTCTGATTCAAAGAAAGATTGACTATACTTTTGGTGCAACATTTATACATAAAATGTCCAAAAAGGAGCGGGGGAATTTCGAAAACAGACTCGAAAATGGTGCTAATGTAGGCAGTGCAGATTATTGTCCTACAGATTTTAAAAGAGATAAGTTAGTACTCACGATGAATATCATTATGGGTGCAATGGCTCTCGCATTTTTAGTATCGCTTTTTATTGATAATACAAATGTTTTAAAAGATATATGGAGTTCTCTGTTATATGCATCTGCCGGTGTTGCCTTCATAGATGTAGTTTACTTTTTTTATGCACAGTATGAAGGAAAAAAACAGAGTTCATGCAGTAGTTGTCAGATAGGCAACATTATAGGAACAGCGCTGATTGTAGCTCTGAAACTCACTCTGATTATGCTGCTTGCATACTTTTTTGTCTACAGATAAACGAGAAAAAGATGCTTTCAAATATTCAGACACTCATCAAACATCAAAAATATTTTATAGATGTAAAAGATACAATACTCAAACAGTGGGTATCGTATGACTCACCAAAAGAGATTTTAAAACTGCATGAAATTGATGAAAAATATTTTATAGATAAATATGCAAGTGGCGTTTTTGATTATTTTATGGGGGTTATTGCTGGAGAAGTGGAGATAGGCAACTGCCCTGTGATGCAGGAACTTTTGGCATATTTAAAATTTCGAGAGATTGGTGCAGATGAACTGTTTGAGATCTGTACCCATTTTCGGCGTTCTATGATAGATGTCTCTTATGATGTTGGGATGAACTCAAAAGAGCTTTTTGATGAAATCTCATACCTGTTTGATGAGAATTTCCGTGGAATACTCAAATACTATACCGATACGATTTTTCAAAAGCTCATAGATGCAAGACAGGAAGCTATCCTTGCAGGACAGGCAAAAGAGTACTTTTTATCGAATATGTCTCATGAAATCCGTACACCGCTTAATGCAATTTTGGGTTTTGTAAATCTTCTTATAGATGAAGATCTCTCTAAAAAACACCGTAATTATCTTGAGATTATTTTAAACAGTGGTGAGAATCTTTTGAGTATTATTAATGATATTTTAGATTTTTCAAAACTACGCAGCGGTGAGTTTTCAATTGAGCCAAAAGTTTTTTCTCTACATGAAGAGTTAAGTCATACTATGGAGCTTTTTGTTGCGAGTGCCAATGCAAAAGATATTACAATCAGCTCTTTCATTAACCCAAAAATTCCACGTGAGCTTTATGGTGATGCACTCCGCATAAAGCAAATCATCTCAAATTTCATCAGTAATGCTATTAAATTTACACCTGAGGGCGGCATTATTGAAGTAGAAGCAAATTATAAAAAAGGTATTCTGAAAATCAGTGTCAGTGATAATGGAATCGGCATTGATGTAGGAGATCTGAAAAAAGTTTTTACTGCTTTTGCCCAAGCTCAGTATAGTGAGAACAAGAATATAGAAGGGACTGGGTTGGGGCTCTCTATCTCTTACCAGTTAGCAGAGTTGATGAACGGAAAAGTTGAAGTGGCTTCTGTCCTTGGTAAAGGAAGTACATTTTGGATGGAAATTCCCATAGAAGTTGCCGAGCAAGGGTACAAGGTAATTGACAATATTGACTCCTTTCAAAAACTCAAGATGGTTTTGTATGCTAAAAATATGCAGCTTAACTTTAAACATGAGTCATTTTTAAAATATGCAAAAATTTTTGATATGAATATCTCTATCGTTGACAAGCTCGATGATGACTTTGATGTCTGTATCTTTGTCTATGAAGAGGTAGATATAGCATTTAAAAAAGAGATACTCAGCTCAAATAAAAAATTTGTAGCACTTATGAGCCGAGAGTATGATAATTATGACAAGTATCAGCATATTAACGCTCTGTGTTTCCCTCTGTACTGCTCAAAAATTCATATGGTCTTTAATGAGTTGATGTATCCAAAAGAGTATGCTGCCTATGATAAGCAGATATCAAAACAGTTTAAAGGTCATATTTTAGTAGCTGAAGACAATGAGGCCAATCAAGAGCTCATTAAAATTATTCTTAGTAAATATGGGCTGAGTTATGATGTTGCCAATAATGGACTTGAAGCTTACGAGCTTTACAAAGAAAAATCATATGATTTGATACTTATGGATGAGCAGATGCCTATTATGGACGGCATTGAATCTGTGAAAAAAATCATAGAGTATGAAGAGAGTAATGGAATTGCGCATACGCCAATCTCAGCACTCACAGCTAATGTCATTAAAGGTGCAAAAGAGAGAGGACTACTCATAGGCTTTGATGCATTCTTGGGAAAGCCGGTAGTTTTAAAAGAGCTGGAGCGTATCTTTTTGTCCTACTTAAAAGTTGATGCTTCTGGAACAAAACAGGAAAGCGTTACAACAATACAAGAGACAAAAAAATCAAAGATAGAAGGGCTCGATGTCAATAAATTGACAAAAGAGCTGATGCTCACGCAGGATGAATTAATTTTACTGTTGACACTCTTTATAAAAAAAATGCACTCTACACTACCCGAACTTTACAGTGCCATACAAGCAAGAGATTACAATAAAATAGCACTTAAAGCACACAGTATTAAAGGTTCAAGTGGAAACTTTCGCATAGAAGAGTTGTTAAAAAATTCTGCAGAGATGGAGCAGATGGCAAAAAATGAAAATAGCGAGTATGATTACGAGTCTGTTTTTGAAGAGATAGAGAAAAAGATTGCTTTCATAAAAGTTTATTGAGAGTGCTACTCTTCTATGTAGTAACCAATTCCTGAAGCATTTTTTATGATGTCCGTCTCAAGCTTATTTCGCAAACGCCATACAAGTGTTCTGACACTGTTTTCTGTTGCCCCGTTTTCATCCCACACATAGTTCATCGCCTGCTCAAAACTGACAACAAGACCGAGTTGTGCGACTAAAAGACGTAAAAAAGCATTCTCTTTTTTTGTAAGTTTAATCTTTTTACCTTTGTAAAAAGTCTCACAAATACTGATATCAAGGTGATAATCTCTACCAAAAGGTACAATTGGTTTGTCTGAGACTCTTTTTGAGTAGAGGAGTTTTTCAAGATTAAGCTTGTCTACTTTGAGTGAGTCAATATCTTCTTTTCTCTCATTTTCCATCTGATACTTAAAAAGAGCCATTTGTATTGTTGCGTGAAGTGAGCCTGGATCAAAGGGTTTTACGATGTACCCGTAAGGCTCTGTTAGTTTGGCTTGAGAGATGATATCATCATCACTGTATGAGGTGAGATAGATAAAAGGTATGCCATACTTTTGTTTGATTATCTTCGCAAGTTCAATACCGTCACTACTCTCTTGTAGAGAGATGTCAATGATGATAACATCTGGAGTGTACATTGCTATTTTATTTTTTGCCTGGGAGGCATTATCACAAATTGCTACAACACTATAACCATGTTTTTGTAGTGACATATTTAAATTAAGTGAAGTTATCTCATCATCTTCTACTATTATTACTTTATGTTTTTCCATTTTTTATGTCCTGTATCAAAAAAATATGACTATTTTGTGATAAATTTAAATATAATTATAATATAACTTTTAATTATTTACAATAGATGAGTTAAAAGAATTATATTTTTGTTACAAAATGATACTTAAAATAGAAAAAATTAGTGTAAAATGAGAAAGAATTAAATGGAGTAAATATGAAATATTTTGTTTATATTTTAGAATGCAGTGATAATACACTCTATACAGGCATAACAACTGACCTGCAAAGAAGGCTTGAAGAGCATAACTCTTCAGATAAGGGTGCAAAATATACAAAAATCAGAAGACCGGTAACACTTGTTTATGATGAAGTTTGTCAAGATAGAAGCAGTGCCTCAAAAAGAGAATATGAAATCAAACATCTTTCTCGCAAACAAAAGCTAGAATTACTACACAAAAGGAAAAAAATATGAAAAAGATTCTTCTATACTTGTTATTATTTGTCACTTTAATAACAGCTGCAGATGCAGCTGAGTTTTTAAAACTACCCTCGCTGCATCTTAATAAACTGAATGAACAAGAGAAAAGTGTTATTTTATATAAGGCTACAGAGAGACCTTTTAGCGGAAAATATTATAAGTTTAATGAAGAGGGTGTTTATCTTTGTAAGCAGTGTAATGCTCCACTGTATAGATCAAAAGATAAATTTGATGCACATTGTGGTTGGCCGAGTTTTGATGATGCCATTCCCGGAGCGATAAAAAGAGTACAAGACGCAGATGGCTATAGAACTGAAATAGTCTGTGCGAATTGTGGTGCTCATTTAGGGCATGTGTTTGAAGGAGAAGGTTTTACAAAAAAAGATACAAGATACTGTGTAAATTCCATCTCTTTACAGTTTCAAAAAGAAGAAAAACTGAAAAAAGCTTACTTTGCAGGTGGATGTTTTTGGGGTGTTGAATATTATCTTGAAAAGCAAAAGGGTGTTACAAGTGTCGTGTCGGGCTATATGGGCGGAAAGAAGAAAAATCCGACTTATCGCGATGTTTCTAAAGGGGACAGTGGCTACCTTGAAGTAGTACAGGTGACATATGACCCTAAAAAAACCAGTTATAAAGCCTTGGCAAAGCTCTTTTTTGAGATTCATGATCCAACACAAAAAGATGGACAAGGGCCTGATATCGGGTCTCAATATAAATCTGTCATCTTTGTAGCCAATAAGAAAGAGAAAAAAACTATTGAAAATCTCATAACTGTTTTAGAATCTAAAGGCTATGCCATTGCTACAACAGTTCAAAAACAAACAGTTTTTTATAAGGCTGAGAAATATCATCAGGATTATTATCAAAGAAAAGGAAAAACGCCTTATTGTCATGGGTACGTGAAAAGATTTTAAATTGTTACACAATTGCGCTATGATTGCAGCATGATACAATTTACCTTAGAAGATGAATATATAGAACTCTATAAACTTATAAAATTTTTAGATTTAGTTGACAGTGGTGCCCAAGCAAAACTGATAGTTGCCGAGGGTTATGTCCTTCGTAATGGTGAGACAGAGACACGCAAGCGTGCCAAGATTGTTAAAGGAGATGTTTTAGTTGTTGGTGATGACGTGACTATAGAAGTACTTTAAAGTATAAAAGAACTAATTAAACCAATCACTCCACCAAAAACACCGCCCCAGACAACAAGCCAGTCAAGATGTTCTTTAATGAGTTTCTCAACTATCTCTTTGACCATTTGGGGTGTGAGTTCATTTAGACGGGCTTCAATGACACTCTCAATTGAGTTAATCAAATCATCAGAAAGTGCTGAACTCTGCATATGTTGCTGCAGTGTTTCATTAAAAGCCTGTGAGTTTACAATTTTGATGACAGCTGATTTCATTTTGTTTGAAAAAGGCTCACGCAGACCTTCTAGAGCTGTTTCCCCTCCAAACATTCCAAGCATACCTCCAAAAGAAGACTCCATAACAGTTTTTGAAAGTGCATCAAAGGCAGGAGAGAAGTCAGTATCTTCAATAATGGGTACGAGATTGATTTTTTTCTCTTCATTTTGAAAAAACTTATCTAACTGTTCACGATTGAAAAATTCCTGCATCATTAGATCTTTGATGGCTTTTTTAAATGCTTCAAATCTCTGTGGAATGACACCTGAGCCGTAGAGCAAAGGAACTTTTTCAAAAAGCATGTGGATTGCTAGTTGGTTTGTTAATGCGCCAGAAAGTGCAAAAAGTCCAGTATATAAAAGTGGCTCATGATATTTGGTAATTTCATATGATAGTATGACGAATATAAATGCAGTGAGGTTGGTTATAAAACTCTTATTTAGTTGCAATACAAATCCTTAGGGTTTTATAATATGTGTTGTTAAGACTACTCTAATGAGTAGTCTTATTAAAAATTAGCAAGAAGGAACGTTACCGCTGTCGCTTGCAAAGTCATGGAAGAAGTCATAATAATCTTTCATGTATTTAGTTTTTAGTGCTTTGTCTTTAACTTTTGGACAAATCTTTTTAATTTCAGCTTTTAGTTTTCCAGCATCTTCAATAGCAGTCCACTCATCTTGTGTATGT
>JALVXQ010000316.1 GCA_027038255.1 Sulfurimonas sp.
AGTATGTATAAAACACTTGGTGTAAAAAACATTACTATGCTTGACTCTAAAGGTGTAATTCATAGTGGTAGAGATGACTTGAACAAACAAAAACAGATGTTTGCTTTTGATACTCCAGATAGAACTTTAGAAGATGCTATGAAGGGTGCAGATATGGTTCTTGGTCTCTCTGGTCCTGATTTAATCAAACCTGAATGGGTAGCAACTATGAGTGATAAAAACCCAATTATTTTTGCTTGTGCAAATCCAAATCCTGAAATTAAGCCACCACTTGCAAAAGAGGTTCGCTCAGACGTTATTATTGGTACTGGTAGAAGTGATTATGCAAACCAAGTAAATAATGTTCTTGGTTTTCCTCAAATCTTCCGTGGTGCTTTAGATGTGCGTGCGACAAAAATTACAGAAAATATGAAAATGGCAGCTTCAAGAGCCTTAGCTTCACTTGCAAAAGAAGAAGTTCCAGCACATGTAAAAGCAGCACATGGCCGTGAAAATATGGAGTTTGGAACTGAATATATCATCCCTTCACCATTTGACAGACGCGTACTTGTATATGTTGCTTCTGCTGTTGCACAAGCTGCTGTTGAAGATGGTGTTGCTCGCGTAAAAGAGTTTGATTTAGATGCTTATAGAGCAAAACTTGAAAGACTTGCAGCTCACTTAGACGGTAAAATTTAAATTTAACAAAGGAGCCTTAGCGCTTCTTTGCCTCCATATAAAACTTTTTTAACCCCTGCTTGGCTCTGCTGTCAAGTTTGTAAGAGATAAGATTAAGATACTCTAAAATATCTTTTGGACTTACTCCTGTTCTTTTGGATGCAATCTGTAGCATATAGTGAGGAATCTTCTGCTCTTTTTTTAAAAATATTTTTTCTATTTTTTTATAGAGTTTTTTATCTTTATGGTAGCAAAGCAGTGCAAAGACAAAAGGGAGTTGATGCTTCTCGTGCCAGAGCTGTGCCAAATCAATATAGTCATCATTTTTAAGAGCATATTTCAGGGCTTTGTCACCTATGAGCACTTCTCCATTTTGCTGTAGAATTTGTGCCAAAACATTGGAAGAAGCCGACTCTTTATCTCTTTTATCCTTGCGTGAGGGAATGACTAAAACACTCTGTACCTCTTTTTTTGCAATGATTCCTAGATTGACATGCTTGTATTTTTTTGCTGCGATACTTGAAATGAAAGCGGCATCTACTCTTTTGTTTGTGAATTCATAATTAATTTTTGCAGGAACATTTTTTTTATAATTCATACTAGCATGCTCTTGTGAACTTCTGCTAAAACGCTTCATAAAAAGATGAAAGGGGAGAAGGTTGAGGTATTCTATTTTTCCAAAAATCATGCGAAATTATAGCGCACTTAACTTATCTTAGATATAATTCATACAATAATTTACGAGGATATTTCTATGGTAAGAGTAGAATTTTTAGGACCGATACAAAAAGATGCTTTGGAGTTAGAGATTACAAACTTAAATGAATTAGCAGCGATACTCCAAGCAGACAAAAAACTTTCAGAGTGGCTGGAGAACTCTGCAGTGGCAGTAAATGATACGCTTGTATCTTCACTAGAAGCCCCGCTCAAAGATGGAGATAAAATCTCACTGCTTCCACCTGTTTGTGGAGGGTGAGCCTTGTTAAGCTTATATGACGGCGCTTTGAATGTGCCAAAAATACTCAAAGCTTGGTATGAAGAAGAAGCAACAAGTAACTATGGCGCATACATCCCTTTTGTTGGAACTGTGCGCAGTGAAGATGGCATAGAGGGGCTCAGCTTTGACATCTATGAGCCTATTTTAGAGTCTTGGTATGCAGCGTGGCAGGAGAAGGCAAAAGAAAAAGGCGCCATCATAAAAATGGCACACTCACGGGGTGATGTCATGTTGCATGAATCCTCTTACATTGCAGCGGTTTTTTCTCCAAAACGCAGAGTGGCATTGGAGTTTATAGATGAGTTTGTAGAAGATTTCAAAGCAAGTGCACCCATCTGGAAATATGATTTAAAGAATAAAGAACGCATTTATGCGAAAGACCGTTCGACTGCAATTAGCGGCAGTGGTATTTTAGGAGCAAAAAAATGAGTATAACAGGAACTGATTTTATCTCTTTTGAGACAAGTCAAAATATGCTGGATCTCCTGCAGGTCAATAATCACCGTTATGAGAGAGTCCCTTTGAGCGATGCCTTAGGCAGAGTTTTGGCGCAAGATATAGCGGCTGAATTTAATGACCCGCAGTTTCCGACAGCTTCGATGGACGGCTATGCTGTCCGTCATGAAGATTTGCAAAAAGGCGAATTGATTGTTCTTGGAGACAACCCTGCCGGACATGATGAGACACGTGTTTTAGCAGAGGGTGAGTCCATCAAAACTTTTACAGGTTCGATGATGCCCTCAGGGAGCGATACTTTAATCCAGATAGAGAATGTCACTTTTGAAGAGGGTAAGATTACTATCAACGAAGAGGTTGCAGTTGGCAATGCCGTTCGTCCGGTTGGAGAGGGATACGCAGCAGGGGATGTCCTTATCAAAAAAGGCACGAAGATAGGTTTTGCTGAGATTGGTGTGATGGCAGGGCTGAATCAGGTTATGGTAAAAGTAGCACTGCGCCCTCGTGTAGCCGTCATTGCAACGGGAAGTGAAATTTTGGATTTGGGTGAAAACTCTGATAATCCTGCACAAATCAGAAGCTCAAACAACTACACTTTGGCAGCTCTTTTTGAACAGGCCGGTGCAGAAGTCATTCAGCTTGGGACGGCTCCTGATGATAAAGATGCCATCATGAAAACATTTGAGAATGCTTTAGAGTCTGCAGATATTTTAGTGAGTACGGGCGGCGTGAGCGTTGGTGACTATGACTTTGTAAAAGACATTATTCCCCGTCTTGGCGCGGAAGTTGTCTACAAAGGAGTAGGAATAAAACCGGGTCGTCACATTCTTGTGGCACAGCGCGGGCATAAGTTTACTTTAGCACTGCCTGGATTCGCTTACTCCTCTACGGTGACGGCTATTTTATATGCTCTGCCGCTTATCGCAAAAATGTTGGGTAAAAGCGCACCATACAAAACAGTCGCTGCAAAACTACAGGAAGACTTTAAAAAGAGAAGTAGATTTACAGAGTTCACAGCATGTAATGTCATTGTGGAAGATGGTGAGTACTTTGTCAACTTTGAGGGTAAAAAAGTGGGAAGTTCTGCGATACTTACAAATATGCTTGATAACTCTGCGTTGATGATAGCCGGAGAAGATGACAAGTTTTTAGAAGCAGGCACTTATGTCTCAGTAATCCTTTTGGGAGAGTTTTAATGAAAGCACTCTCTGTTAATCCCCTCACGCAAGAAGTCATAGAGCTCGACATTGAGATGAAAGCCAACAGTGTCTACACATTTTTCAGCTCTATTCTCATTGATGAACTGGAATCTGTGAATGAGCATGTCATCTACGCAGATGCTAATGCTTTAAGTGCAAAAAAACCGGCCTATTTCCTTGGTGAACAGCTCATTCTTGGGGATGCCCTGATTCTTGGAAGATTTGATTTTGACGATAATGATGCCAAAATTTCAAAAGAGGAGCTCTCCTCACTGCTCAATTATGAGCTCAATACTTTTTATACAAGCGTTTTAGAACTTTTAGCTGCGACGGATATCAATCTTTACAGAACATTTGAGGTTGAGAAAAATGGTGAAAAGATTGCACTCAATGCGGAGTGGGTACTTTACACTTTTAACATAGCAGATGATCGAACCAAAGAGTACTTCATTAATGAACTAAAAAAAGTTTTAGATGTAGGTGAGAGTGTTGATGCGTACATGCAGAAGATGGCACAACTCGCGATGAATGCAGCCGGATAGTATGGTTTTAGTTACTGGGGGAGCGGGCTATATAGGAACACATACCTGTGTTGCACTCTTTGAGGCAGGTTATGATTTTGTTGTCTATGACAATCTTTCAAACGCTTCAATAGCAGCACTCTCCCGCGTAGAGAAGATTACAAGCAAAGCTGTAAAATTTGTTGAGGGTGATATTCGCGACAAAGCAACCTTACAAAAAGTTTTTGATACATATGCAATAGATTCTGTCATTCACTTTGCAGGTCTTAAAGCTGTCGGCGAGTCTGTTGCAATGCCCTTGGAGTATTACGACAACAATGTTTACGGGACAGTTGCTCTGTGTGAAGTGATGCAAAACAACAACTGTAAAAAGATAGTCTTCAGCTCCTCTGCCACCGTTTACGGCGATCCTCACGCAACACCGATAAAAGAAGATTTTCCTCTGAGTGCCACAAACCCATATGGACGCAGTAAGCTTTTCATAGAAGAGATTCTCAGAGATGTTTTTGTCTCAGATGCAACTTGGAAAATCATACTTTTACGCTATTTCAATCCTGTCGGAGCACACCCTTCAGGACTCATTGGAGAAGATCCAAACGGTATACCGAACAATCTTATGCCTTACATCGCACAGGTGGCAGTCGGTAAGAGAGAAGCTTTGCAGATCTTCGGGAATGATTATGACACTCCTGATGGTACCGGCGTGAGAGATTACATCCATGTAGTCGATTTAGCACAGGGGCACGTAAAGGCACTTGAGAAGATGAATGTTTTAGATAAAGTCCTTACAGTAAATCTGGGAACAGGAAAAGGCTACTCTGTTTTAGATATGGTGCATGCTTTTGAGAAGGCTTCGGGCAAAGAAATAGCTTACACTTTTGCACCAAGACGTGCCGGTGACATTGCAAAATGTTATGCAGACCCGTCATATGCAAAAGAGATTCTTGGCTGGCATGCAAAAAAAGATGTCAATGCTATGTGCGAGGATGCATGGCGCTGGCAGTCAATGAACCCGAATGGTTACAAGTAAATCTTAACGGTGCGTGTATAAAAATTCATAACGCAAAAATATTTCCAATATACTGCCACCGACACCACTGACGGAGTTTGTATACTCCGTACCAATGACAAGGTGGTCTTGAGAGTAGACTTTCCCGCCATAGCCGGCACTAAATCCATAGGTAAAATCACCCAGTTCACTGTTATAATAGCTTGAACTCTCAAAGTAGGGTCTCCAGACTCTTGTGTAGATTTCACTATTTTGCATACCGTAGGAGAAGTTGACACCAAGGTTGTAAAAATCTTTTGGAAGTACTTTGAAGTTTCCATCCTGCAGTTTGTCTATGACACCTTTTGAACCTGCATTTTCCTGATAAACTCCAGCATCGCTAAAGATGCCGATATGTAGATCCGGATACCCATTTCTGATTTGATAACCGAGATTTGCACTCAAGTAATTTCCACGTCCAATTTTTACATTATCTTGAGAAGAGTAAGAGTTGGCATCATAACGAAACTCAAGTGCTGTGGAGTTGAGTATGTGGTATGTAAAACCAAGGGAGAGCATATCTTTTTTCCCGCCGAGAAGAAGCTGCGTAGACTCATCAGCTGTGATGTTCTTGGCTGCTTTGGCTTTGAGTGTAAAATAGTTGTTCAAAATATACTCTCCGTAGAGGGAAAAACGATAGTAAGCCTCCATACTGTCTGCATAACCGCTTTTGAGTTCTACTTTTGCTTTGTTAAAGAGTTTTCTCACTCCAAAATCTACACCGACAGAACTGCTTGGTGTATAAGGCAACACGTTTTCATCAAGGGTGGAATTTTTGTAGTATTGAAGATGACTGAGCAGATACAATCCATCATTGATATAACTGTCATTTTTTATTTTGATGTATTTTCTTAGTAGTGGGTCACGGTTATAATAAGAAATCTTCGAGTCAAACAAGTCAGAACGTTTTTTTGTCAAGTTAAGCCAAGAGATATAAGCATTTTGATCTCTTTGGTTTGTGTTGAGTGAACTGTATGTGAGTGATTGGGAAAGAGCAGTTTGCCCGTCATTTTGTGCGCCATAGGCAGCATCATTGAGTGGCAGCGTTTTTAAATAGGCAAAAAGAAGGTCTTCAATTTTACTGTGCTCTTGTTGCATAAGAGCATTGGAAAACTCAAGCCAAACTTCTCTTGTTCTGGTCTGCAGGTAGATTGCATGTGCTTTTTCATCAGCATTGTTTTGAACAGCCCAGGCGTATTGAATATCATTATAGTGTGCTGTCGAGAGATATTTTTTAGCATCTGCAAGCTCTTTTTCAAACTTGTCTGCTCCCAAAGTGTAGAGAGAAAGACGTAAATAATCATAAAGATATTTATCACTTTTTATACTCTTAGGATTGTTTTTTCTTTCTCTTTTTAATAAGCCTTCAAGCTCTCTTATCTCATGTGCCACAGCCGGATGATTCAACTGCGCTCTGTAAATATCTAAACGCAAAAAATGAAATGCAGGTGTCTGCGTGAGGGATGATTGCATCTGCTGGAGTTTGTCTGCATAAAAGGCAGCCAAATTAATGTCGTGCAAACTGTAATAGAGTGAAGCAACAGGGAGATAGAGTGATACAGGAACTGCTTTCTCTTCAACAATATCTTGCAGTGTTACTTTGGCATCTGCATAAAAACCATATTGCAAAAAGAGGTCTATGGCAGTAAATTGAATCTGCAGGTTATATTTATCGAACCGTAAAGCTTGCAACAAAGCATAATGTGCTTTTTTTCGCTCTTTAAAATGTGCAGCTAGCTGTGCTTTAATGAGCCAGTAATTTGCCTCTTGCGTGAGAGCAGTTTTTTCCTTGTCGATTGTAAGGATTGTAGTAGAGAGGAGTTGGAATTTTTTTGTTTTAAGCGCATTGTTGGCAAAGGTATAAAAAAGATAGCTGTGATGATACTTCTCATATGCTTTTAAAGCAGTTTCCATAGCCAGAGAGGGGTTAGCATCTCTGTTGGCATAAATGACTCTCTCATAATCAACCAGACGGCCATTTTTGTGTTGAATAATACGCTGAGATATGTTTGCGGCAAATTTATATTTTTGAAGATACCATCCCAAATCACTGAGCGTGCTATAGAGCTGTTTATCATATTTTTTTTGAATATTAACATGGGTTAAAACATGAAAAGCTTTTTGAACATTATGTGTTAAGTAATAATAGTAAGAAAGTAATTGTATATTATTATAATTGTAAAGATTATTTTTTTCTATATACTCAACAACTTTTCTTGCATCTTCCAACTCTCCTGTTTGCATATATATTTGTAGCTCTTTATCATTCATATAGATTTGTAACTCTTTTGTAAGAAAATTTTTATGTTTTGTGCGAAGGTATAATGTGTGCAGTATTTTGGCTGCTTGCTCCGGTTGCCCTATTTGACTGTAAACATAAACCATTCTATCTATATTCTTTTTACTAGGATTGTGCAAGGCTGTCTGCGTGACTAAATCTTTAATCGCCTCATATTGATAGGCACTGAGACCGTAGTCGATGATATCTTTGGCAATTTTTGAACTGTGCTTTTTGTTGTATAAAAAACGCAGATACTTCATCGCCTCTGCTCCTCTGCCGCTCCATCTGCAGATTTGAGCCATTTTTTGATTCCAGTAGTAGGAGTTTGGATGTTTTTTGTAGCCGATTTTTGCAGCTTGATAGGCATGTTCAAGGTCATTGGAGTATAAAAATGCCTGCAGCATAAGCTTAAGCTCTGCATCATTGTTGTCATTGTTATGAGATATTGGGTGCTTACTCTTTTTTTTGCTCTTCGTTGTTTTTTTAAATCTGTATTTGTAGCTTGTAGCAATATAGGTGTGTTTATACTTTTCTTTATATTTTGACAGCTCTTTTTTTGCATCATTGAAAGCTTCATAGCATCCACATCGCACAGTCAGTGCGTTTGAAATGTGCATGATAGAGCACTCTTGAGGAAAGTCTTTATTTTGCAGAGTTATGAGATTGTTCTGAGAGTAGGGCATACTTTGGAGTTGCAGAGTGTAACAACTGTCACTGCCTTTAGCATAGAGGGTCAGTGTAAGAAGAAAAATAGACAACAGTGTACGCATTTTTACCTCTTCTGTCTTAAGATTTTTTGTGAAAGCGCATTGGCTTTATTAAGGTTGTTTGCAGATATATAGAGTTTCAACAAGGTCATACGCGCTTTTTTACTTTGAATGAAAGAATCTTCATATTTACTCCCTAATTCTACCGCATCATCAAGGAAATTTCCAGACTGCAGTGTTTTAAGTGCATTGAGCCACAAATCTCTTTTTTTATGATAATCTTTTGTCTGATAAAAAAGATGCATATAATACGCAGCTGCTTTTTTATACTTTTTATGTGCGAGATAAAACTCTATAACTTTATCTTGCCAATATTTGGAATTTTTTGCAACTGCAAGAAGATGATTTTCGAGCTCTTTATAATTGTAGACCTGCGTGAGCAGATAAAAGTATGTATCATTGTATGTTTGCATATGTTTTTTGTCTAGTTTTGCAAGTTTGTCAAGATATTGGAATGCTTCATTGTATTTTTTTAGTTTTGAAGCGAGGTAAAGGGCATCTTTGAGTTGTTTAATATTGTCCGGGTTTTTTTGAATCATCCTTGTAAGTAATAAATACTGCGCCTCTTTACTTTTTAAAAACATCGCTTCTTTATAGAGCATTTTGAGATCTTCATCATTGTAAAAATGTCTGTTCAAAATAGTCAGAAAAACTGTTGCAAGCTCTTTTCGCAGCTTTTGCATTCCCGCTCTGTCCTTTTTGTTTTGCAGGAAAAAATAGTTCTGTTTTAAAAGCTCATAACTCAGAAGGTAGGCTTTTTTTTGTACCTCTTTGTGCGAAGATTTTTTTAGTAGTTCTAAAAGACGGAGTGCTAGATCCCGATTTTGACTTTTAATGCTTTTTTGTGCCAGTGTCAAGATGAGCTTTTCATTTTTAGGATCATTTCGAAGCATATTTTTGAGATAGAGCACACTTAAGTCATAGTTTGATTTTTCTTTTAAAATCTGTTCGAGTATGAGGTCTTTTGGATACAGCACAAAGAGAATCAAAGAAAAGGTGATAAAACCGATAATGACCTCTTTGTAGCTTGCTACATAAACTTTTTCTTTATTTGCAAATCGCATCGACAACAACTTCTATTTTGTTTTTATAGCTAAAGGAGATTATATTCTCTTGTTTTAACTCTTTTTTATAACCGGGTGAGAGTCTGTAGTGGCACTCTTTTGGCATAAAAAGTTCTAGTTTCAGAGGAACATGCGATGTGAGTTTTATATGGAGCTTTTTCGCATCCCGTTGCAACTCTGTAATCTTTCCATTGGCACTGACGAGAAAAGGGAGTTTTACATGGCTGTCATGCATTTTTATAATGGCTTTTGAAGCTGTGCCTATATGCAAGTAAGTATGATTTTCAAAATGTTTATAACCGGCAATATTAGGAGAATTTTCTAAATTGACTGTTGCGTTTTTTTGCTCTATTCGGACTGTTTTTAAATTTTGTAATCCACTCAGTAAAAATGCATCGTTCTCTTGCGCCATAGAGATTGTGTAGTAATCCATAGCCTTTGGAATGTACTCTGAAGTAAAGATGGGAGTCACATCCTGCTTGACTGACCAGTCATAAACATATTTTAAGGCATTCAGCGAAGCTCTTTTGGATCCTGCATAGTAGTGATAGTAGATATCTATAGGCTTTAAACGTCTTGGAGAATTAGTGAGTTTAAAAGTTTGTACAACATTTTTAAATCCCCAAAATGGACCGCGCCAATTATTTGTATAGACATTTTCGTCCTGTGCTCCTGTGTATATTTGATAATATTCTCCTCTTTCTAATCCTAGAGGAGCTATGTAAGAGAGCCAAGGATGTCTGTTTGTAATATATGTATCACCACCATTCATATTCAAAATATGATGTTTATAAACATAATTCAGTACATTAAGTCGTGGCATACAGTCACCACTCCAAAATATAGTATGTGCTTTTGGCATTTTATTTTTTGGATAATAGTGTTCATTGATTTGCTGTAACATTCCTTCTATCTCATAAGGAAGAGAAAACTTATAATCTTTTGGTTTGAGTCTGTATTTTGGAGCAAGATTTCCATTTTTAATTTTTTCCCAAAAAAATGGATGTGAAAAAGTATGTGTTGCTCCTTCAACATTTGGTAGTTTATAAATATTTTTAACAATTTTTTGCAGTTGAGGAGCCAGTTGAGGATAGAGTCCATTATTGTCTACTTCTGCACCAACAATTGAAGCAGAGATGGGAACAGGGTACCTTTTTAGAATCTTATTGAGAATGACTTCTCCAGAAAAGAGTTTTGGATTCCATTCTGCTCTATTCATAATCCCATCACCGTCTATATGGCTAAAAAAGATTCTTTTGCCATTCTCTGTTGTTGGATCTGGTACAGGAAGATTTTGTAAATGAAGTGCTTTTTGAAAAAATTCAAAGGGGTTAATTGCCCAGATATTATCATTTCCAACATTCATCATAAAAGCATTATCAATAGCAAAACCTCCCCAGGGCATTAAAGCAGCTAAAGTACTTTTATGATTATTGTGGTCCGCTATTGTGTAGAGTGCTTGGCCCTCGGATATATCTATATAGGCACCATTGTATACAAGCGAAGGGTCTAGTTCATATCCAATCATTGCATCTTGATGAACGATACTATTTTTATTTATGGAAGGATATTGGTAATCTTTAGTAGAAATACCAAAATTATTTAGCATATTTATGTTTGTAATACCAAAACTACCGGCAAAAACTATTTTTATGCCTGCTTTTTTGACCTGCATAAGCCATGAAACAAGTTTTTGTGCATCTGGATAGTTACGTGAGAGCCAGACAACAACACCTGCATACTGTTGCATTTGTTCTATTTTCGGGAGTACTTGACGGACACCATAAAGTTTTTGGATATATCCCATATATTCTAAAGGAAGAGCACCGTATTCATGAGCTTCTTGGAGCGTGGCATTAAGCCGTTGCAAATCAACAAGAGTTAAAATCTCGCGCTTAATTGCCTGTTTTGAAGATTTTCCATAGATCGTTAAATTCTGTGTGCTGACATAAGGAATAAAACCTTTAGCTTGTAAGGCTTGCATGAGCTGATCCGCTTTTTTTGTATTTATCTCTTGAAATGGGAGATAATCCACCGCAATGATATCAAGATGATATTTTCGAACTTTTTGTAATTTTGCATCCAACCATACCCTGTTTTTATTCTCTACATCATAGTAACTCGTTTTTTTACCATGCACACCTTTATAGTACGATTCAAATAAAACTGCTGTTACAGAGCTGTGCACAGCGTCTATTATTTCAAAACCTCTGTTGATGATAAGTTTTGCATCAGGGTAGCGCGAGTGAAAGGTATTGATGATGTGAATGAGTGCTTTTTGGCTCTTTTCTCTTTGCGCCGGTGTTTTTGCAACAAGTTCATAAGAGTCAAGGGTGTCAAAGAAAAAGTTTTTAAAACCGCGTTTTATTTGTGGTTCTATTATTTTACGAAAAAGAAACTGCTGATACGCAGGATTTGTAAGATCTAAAACATCACTCTTCCATGCTCTGTTCTCACCCACTATCCAACTTTTGTTGATATCATTGTAGAGCTCACTATCTCTGTCCATCTCGCCAATGCTTATATAGGCATACATCTTCTCTTTGTAGATTTTGAAACCATGGGTATAAACATTTGTATTGGAGGGCTGAACGATGATATAGTCATGGATTCCGGCCATAGGGTAAGAGATTTTGCCACCGTAGTAAAGCAGAGCACTTTTGTGTGTTAATCCTGCAAAGAGAGTTGTAGCCATGAGAAGCAGAAGTGTAAAAAGTTTACTGGAGCATAAATGTTTCATAATTCAACCTGTTCATTTCATTTCGAAGTACTAAGATACTTGCTGCAAAGACGATAAGCAGTGACACGGCATAGCCATAGCCAAACATTGCCGGTCCCATATCTATGGAGAGTAGTGTCAGCACAGCATTTAAAATAAAAAATGCGAGACTCAGCCACATAGCAACCATTTTTCTGTCAAGATAGTAAAGTATTGCAAGAACGGACATGAAGGCAAGCTGCAGCATCGCACCGATTGTCAGAACATAAAAGAGTCCAAGGTAGAGTTGCGGAATCTTGAGTGTTGCAAAGATCTGTGGAGTGGAGAGAAAAAGCATAATATCTACAATTCCCTGTATAATAATAATCTCATGCATAGCATGGCGGATAATCTTTACCATCTCATCTCTGTAGGTACGAATCATCTTGAGTGTTCCGCCGTTTCTGACCGCATCATAATAGAGCTCATACTTCTCGGCAAAATCGGCTTCAAGACGGAAGAAAAATATTGCCATACCGGGTAAAATCGAGAGATACGCTAAAAATATCGGTATATCATAGACAATGGATGCATGTAGCCTTCCCAGCACAGCGTATCCAGTTGCAGGATTATACCAGAAGATAAACTTGTCTACCCAGGCACCAAGATTATAAAAAAGTCCGGCAAAAGCTAAAGACCAGTAGAAGTTTTTTGCCAGAAAAAAATCGATTTTAAGAAATATTGTAGCATTGTAGCTTTTAATGATAAGGGTCATTAAAGCAACAAGCAGCAGGGCATTTCCGATAAAAAAGATATAGATGAGTTTTTCAATACTGTCACCTAAAAAAATTGAAGCGATGACGATTAAAGTATAGGAGAGAAAGTAGGACCATACAACACCTTTGTAGTACTTCAAACTTGCCGCTAAAATACTTGCAATCCACACAGCACATAAGACAAGAAATGTGGCAATTGTCCCGACAATAAAAACGAGGCTTTGCCCTTCAAACATCCAGAGGTAAAAAGGTATGATGAAAGGAAGTCCAAGTATCCATGAGAGAAAAATTGCACCAAAAAAGGAGGGAAGAATTTCATCTTCACGGTGGTTGAAAATCAAATCTGCAATATAACGGGTAAAAGGAAGCTGTACCAGACCGGTGATGATTAAACTTGAAGCAAGGGCAATGGCATAGGTAATGACAACCTGAAAACGGTATACATCACTGTTGGCTCCATAACTAGCAAGACTGACAAAACCTACAAGCAAAATGGCAATAATAGAGATAACCCACGGACCGGAGCTGAGTATTGCAGAGTAGCCGTATACTTTTGCCAAAGAGAGAAGACGGTCCTCTTTGAGTATCTTTCTAAGCTCAAATCCTATGCCTGCCATTACGCTTCACCTGCTTTTGGAGTTTTTGTATACTGGCGTATTGTAAATCTTTTTATCTTTAGTTTTGGATAAGGAATTCTGTTTGCTGCATAATATGCAAAAACTTTTTTTTGGAGTTCTGCCCAGTTGAGATGTAGAGCTTCATTGTAAATATCTCTATACTCCTGTAAAAACATATCTTCTTTGTAATATTTCTGTACTCTTGTGAGTGCATTTTTTTGAGCCTGTTCCCAAACTCCATTTTCAAAAGTTAAAAATTTTATATACTCCTGTGCCAAAGCTTCCGGATTTGCGATGCCCGTTACAGCACCTGCAAGACCAATTTTTTTATCTTCTTCGTTGAGTCCGCCTTCGATGAGGTCGCGACAACTTCCGACATCCGTTGCAACGCAGGGAACACCTGCTGCAAACCCTTCCAAAATAACTAAAGGCATGCCTTCACTGATGGAGGTGAGTGTCTGGAGTGCTGAGATTGGAAGCACTTGTGTAATGTCGCTGTGTCCAAAAAACTTGATTTTGTCAGGATTTTCTTGGAGCTGTTCAAAGGATTGTGTCGCTTTGTTATTTGCAAAGGTTTGTAGATTAAATTTTAAATCAAGCGAAATAGCCATCTGTTGGCATTCACGTACATACTCTATATCTTCATCAACAGAACCAACTATCCAGCCTTCAATGTTTGGAATCTTTTGGCTTACAATCTTAATGGCACGAATAAAGGTTTTAATATCTTTGATTGGCACAACTCTTCCTATGAGCGTGATAATGGGTTTTGGAGGATCTTGCCGCAGCTGTATTGTCTGCATCAACTTATCTACATCAACACCGTTTGGAATAATGTCAGAGCGTGATTCGGGTGCACCAAGTGCTATTTGAATCTGCTGGGCTCCTTTATAAAGGGAGAGAATATGATTGGCACGGTAGTAACAAAAGAGCCCTATCTTGTCAAAAAAATCAACCCACATTTTTTTAATGTAATTATACTCTTCAGGCTGCTGTAAAAGTGCAGGTTTTTTGTACTCAATCCAATCAGCTGAGAGCATATCGATTTTTCTCTCTCTTGTATAGATGCCGTGTTCTGTTAAAACAAAGGGGCGTTGTGTTGTGTAGGATGCGAGCGTACCGAGAAAACCGGCATAACCTGTTGAGGGAGCATGGTAAATATTTGTCTGCGGTAGATTTTTAATAATATGTGCCAGAATCCAGATGGGTTTATGAATATTTCTGACGGTCCAAAAATAGTCGATAAAAGGAATGTCGGGAGCATTCTTCATATAGAGCTCATTGATGAATTCCCAAGCTTCTTCTGAGTATAAAAAATCTTCAAAGCTAACATCTTTGAAATAAAAATCAATATTTTGCAGCATTTCAGGCAGATTTCCCCTTTGCATTGTCAGTGATTTGTGTAATTTTCTAATGGCTTGGAACCCTGTTTTATTCCCTTTGAGTTTTTTAGGAATTTTGCTCTCTTGGGATTTTTCAAAAAGATAATGGACCTCAAGGTGTTTAAGATTAGGAGGAAATTCATAACAAACTTCCATTTTCTTACCATTTAAGTAGGGTGTTGCTCCGATGAAACAGACTCCAAAAGTAAACTCTGGAAGTCCCTGCATCAGTTGTAAAATCCAGCTTGAAACTCCACCCTTTATATAAGGGTATGTTCCTTCAGAAAAAAGCATGATATCCACATGACTGCTTTTAGGAAAATGTTTACTCATGGCTGATTTCCCACTGTTTGATGATTGGGTAGAGTTTTGGATTGTATGCCAGATCTTGAGAATGATTTAAAATAGACTTGACTATGGAGTATCTCTGCGTGATAAAATAGACTTCAGCAAGATAGGGAAGAATGCTTGTTGATTTCTCCCTCAGTAACTCTTCGGCAAGTGTAAAATACTCCTGCGCATTTTCATATTTTTCTTTAACGGTAAATATTCTTCCTTTGAGGGTAAAAATGCTAGAACAGGTCAAATAGGTATCTTCAAGGAGCGCGTTTAAAGATTTAGATCGTTGAGCCTTTTCTTTGAGAGTATTAAACTGTTTGAGGAGATGATTGAGCTTTTCCATGTAAAATTCTTGTGAGAGCTCAAGATACAAAAGTGCAGAGTTTAAAAAGTTTTTCTTCAGACTCTCATGTGAGAGTTCTGTATAGACCATTTCCCAATATAAAAATGCTAACTCTTTAGAGGCAAAGGCTACATTTTGTTCATCTGCGGCATCTCCTTTTGTAGACTCTTTGCGAATTATTTCAAGATATTTATTTATTCTGTCATTGAGGGTTTTTTCTGTTTTATTGAGTATGGCATATCCAAAAAGGCGTATCTCATCATCTTCACTGGTCAGTGTCTGTTTGATGATACTGAGACTGATTGGCGAAGGGTTTGCTGCCAAAATGGAGAGCGCTTTAATTTTTTTTGATTTTGGAACATAGATATTTTCAATGAGATTAATCATAGAGCCTTCACCGAAGGTTCGTTCAATCTTTAAAAAAGAGGTCTCAAACTCATCGAGATTGAGCATATCGGTATTTACGACCTTTTGAGCATATTCAACGTGTGTCATGTACCAAAAAAGCCAGAGTGTGAAAAAATATCCAGCATAGGGAATAGCCAGATTAAAGGCAAGGACAAAGAAAAATATTGTAGTAGGATTATTTTTATGCAAAGAGGCACTGAAAAGAAATCTATAGAAGAGGCTTCTATCCTGTACGGCTTGGAATCGATACGCATCTTCCTTGCAAACTGTTGTAAATCTTTTCACTGCATATTTTGAGATACCAAATGCCAGCAAGAGTATGATACAGATATGCAGAGCGAGTAAAGGATAGAAATGGGTTGAATAAAAAGCAAAAATATTATCCATGATAATCATCTGTTATGTATTGAAATATCAGATCTTCTTGTTTGATGCCAAAAGTCATATACTCAAAAGCTTTGTCTTTTTCATTTTGTAAATTGTAAAGCAGTCTGTTTAAAAACCCTAAGGCAACAGCCTGATCATTGAGCGGAAAAAGTACAACAAGATAAAATGTCTCTTTATGTTTTGTCTGTGTAACAATATCGAGTGAACGCAGGAGTCGTTGTGTCTTTTCTAACACTCTGCGTGTCTGTAACTCATTATCAATCTTGATTATCAGCAGTGTGGAGTTGATTTTGTATTTATCATGCAGGTATTTCAGTCTGCAGCACTCATATTTAAAACTGTTTTCAGAAAAAAGAGTTTGCATTTTTTCTGATTGCTTCCAGGTCTCTTTTTGGTAGATTTGTATAGAGAGGTACTCCAATAAAATAGCTATAGAGATGAGATTTTCTTTGTTAAAAGACATAAAAGGCATTTTTTCTATGGCAAGAAGAGTGACGACTTCATCGTTATAAATGGTAGGAATAACGGCTAAAAATTCTGCTGTTTCTGTCTGTTGTAAAGTTGGATTTTTTGCTGCATCACTGACAAAAATAGGTTTTTTTCGTGTAAGGGCATGCTGTATCATGTAATCACTGTACAGAGCCGCTTCATCTCTTTTTTCATAGGCATGACCGTAAGTTACGGAAGCATTTTGGGGTGTCAATGTTTTGTTTACGTGATGGGTAACTTTATGAATAATCAGACCGCTTTGAAGATTAAAAGATTTTTCCAAAAGCAGTAAGAACTCTTGGTACTGTTCACTGCTTTGTGCTATTTCATCCTGCTTGTTCTGTTGTTTTTTCTTGAGAATAATCTCTTCAATGGCACTACGGATACTCATGGGTTTGAGAACATAATTTTTTTCGAGCTGATCATGCGAGATTTTTAAAGTATAGAATGCTTTTGAGAGTTCATCCAGTTTGGAGGCCTTGTAATCATCATCAATTTTAAGTTCCCGTATTTTTTTCGTCCAGTAGTAGTGAAATTCACTAAAAATAAGCACCATCATCAAGTAAACCAAAAAATCAACGTAAGGAAATTTATCATAAAACTTCCACATGCTCAAAGAGATTAAACTCATTGCGACAAAACCGCTTTCAAAACCGTGAAAAAGAGTAAGAATCGCTAAGATAATGAGAAGATAGGGGACTTTCTTCTGCGTGAGACAGATGTCGTGAGGATTGACAAGATAACCGATGAGTAAAAAGGCACTCACCAGTATCAGTGTCTCTGCATAAGAGTATTTTTGAATTTTTCGAACTATATATTCTAATCGTGAGAGTTTTTTAATTCTTTTGGTGATTGGTTTCATTAAAAAGTATTTCTCTTATTAATGATTGCTTGTCATCTGCTCAATAAGATTTTGAGCAGTACTTCCGATGGAACCATTACCCCAGTTACTGTCTGAACCTGTAGCGCTCCAAACAAGTTTTGCACTCTGTGTATTATAGAGACTAAGTTGCAGACTTACGGCAGGTTCTCCGTCGATACCCGTTTTGTATCTCCATTCACTGATTCCGCCGATAAGAAAATACTGAGAATGATCTTCTTGTGCAGAATCCTGCGCATTTTCAAGTGAATCTATCTTTTGATTGAGATGTGTTTTAAGATGATAGCCCTGTGCAAGTAAAACACCTTCAACTATATTTGTAGCACGCATACCAGCTCTTGGAGTATCTGTGTAGTTGTTTAACTCAAAGAGAGAAATCTGAGCTGTTTGATTGCTGTCGGGAAGGTTCTTTTTTGTATTTACAAGAGCAGTTGTTGAACAAGCTGTGAACAGTATGATTGAAGTGATAATTGTTAAAAATGTTTTCATGGCTATAATATCCTTGTTTTAGAAGATATTATAGCACAAATTGTTCCTACATCTGGTTCATTGAGGCCATTGTAGAGAGCATCATAGTAAAGATATAAAGAAGTATAAGTCCAACAAAAATAACATAGACCCAAATAACCCATTGATTATAACCGCCAACTTGGCGCATTGTCTCAATTCTCGCATCTATGTTGTCAATATTTGCTTCGATTTCTGCCTTTTTGTGCTTATACCCTTTATAAATAAAGTAGGTAGAAAATCCACCGGCCAGTACTGCAACGAGCAGTCCTCCAAAAGGTATAACACCTGCAAAGAGTCCAATGAAAAAAAGTACTACTGCAGGAATATACTGTTTTCTGTAGAGTAAAAATGCCCATGTTCCAAAAAAGGCCCACCAGCTCCAAACCCATTTCATAGAATCTATGCCATTGATATTAAATTTGGAAAATGCCAGCTGATACCATAGAGTTTTTTCAGGCTTGTTTATAAATGCCTCTATCATAGCATTCTCATACTCCTGTTCTGACATTTTTCTTGTCGTTGTTGCCTGCTGTTCTGCGACCTCTTGCGTTGTTTGTGTTGCTTCCACAAGCACCCCTTTAGTTAAATTTAACATATTATAATGAAATAAATTAAAAAAGTCTAGGCTCAAGCGCTTTAATTTTGTAAGTTCTTCGGTGAATGTCGCAGTAACCATATTTTTGAATCATTTCTATGTGTAGTTTCGTCCCATAACCTTTGTGCTTCTCAAACTGATACTCAGGGTATTTTTTTGCCATCTCCAAAATATCTCTGTCATGTGTCACCTTTGCTAAAATAGAAGCAGCACTGACCTCCGGGATTTTTCCATCGGCTTTTATCATCGTCTGCAGACCTTTGACTCCGTAGGTGGAATTACCATCAAAGAGGTACTCATCGGCGTTGAGGTTTTGCATTATCTCTTGAAGTCCCTGCGTGAGACACTGTGATATGCCTTGAGTATCTATCTGCTGTGCTGAGAACTTTACTATATGGTACTCTGCGTGAGGAGTGATTTGTGTATAGAGGCTCTCTCTTCTTTTCTCGCTGAGTTTTTTAGAGTCATTGAGCCCTTCTATCTTTTTTAGCAAGATACATCCCGCCATTACCAAATCACCCGCAAGCGGTCCGCGCCCTGCTTCATCTATGCCGCATAAAGTTCGCATTTAATCTCCTAATGCCCAAATATCAAAAGGTATTATAGCTACCTTTGAGAGCGGATGTGAAATCGTTCCCTCTTTATTCATGGTGATAACAGTTATTTTTCTTACACCGTAACTAAAAAGAAAGGCTTCGATGCTCTCTAACTTCTTAAACAAACGGCGCTCATCTATAAAAGGCTTGCAAAGAAGAATCTCATCACTATGAGGGAGATAAAAATCTATGCCATCTTCGTAGTAGCATGCAGTTTTTGATTTTAAGAGTTCCAAAAAGACCATGTTTTCAAACAGACGGACAAAGTTCTTCTCTATACTCAGCGCAGATTTGAGAGAACTGTCGCAAAGATAGACTTTTTTGGTCGCTTTTGCATGGGCATATTTTTCAAGCAGATGAATATAGTTCTTCTCACGCAGGGCTTCAAAAGATCTGTAAAGTTTGTCTTTAGATATCTTACGACTCTGTTTGAGTCTTTCATAGAGTGTAAAAGCAGAGAGTTTCTGTGACATAAATTTTGCACAGAGTTTGATGATGTCAAACTCTACATCATTTAAACTTGCCTGCAGGATCTTTTGCAAGAAGATGATGCGCTCATCAATACTTATTGTTTGCATGACAGCAAATCCGCCGAGTTGTACAAAATGGTTGAGTGCGGAAGAGTCAAATTTATGCTCATAGGCTAAAAATTCTTCATAATCAAGTGGATAGAGCTGAATTGTCTCAAGATAGGGCAGGTCATAATGAATCTCTGATGCAACAAGCAGCTGCGTGACATTAGCAAAGGCAAAGCCCTCTTTATAGTTGTCCAAAGCAAGCACATCAATCTTGTTTTTATTGCAAAATGAGGGCAGGATTGCACTCAGTGCTTCTATATCTATGCGGATGTCACTACAGTTAATGTAAAGGTAGGAGTTTTTTTTGAGTGAAAGCAGATAGTTCTTTATCAGTTTCGTCTTTCCACTCTGCGTGATGCCGTTTATCTGGTAGGATTTTTCATCAATAGAAGCTTTTCTCTGATGAAATTTTTCTAGCTGCAGCTCTGTTTTATAAAACTCTTCAAGTAAAATTTCCATTTTTTGTCCATTTTTTAATGTAACGAATTTTATCATTTCCTTATTAAAAGGAAATAAATTTTAAAGAATTTCCATTTTTACCCCCTAAAACCTTGAATATTGCAGAGAGATTGAGTATAATTCCGCTCCCTTAAATAGTTGGGCTAGGATCCAACGAGTTCTTTAGAAGGAAAATTATGGAAAAAATTCGTTTAAAATTGAAAGCTTACGATCATCGTGTACTTGATAGATCAGTAGCATCAATCGTAGAGGCTGTTAAGCGTACTGGCGCGGTAATCCGTGGTCCAATACCTTTACCAACAAAAATTCGTAAATATACTGTACTTAAATCAGTTCACGTTAACAAGAAATCTCGTGAGCAATTTGAAATCAGAATGCACGCTAGAATGATCGACATCGTATCTGCTACGCCAGAGACTGTTGATTCATTAATGAAACTTGATCTTGCACCAGAAGTGGACGTTGAAGTTCGCTCTATGGACAAATAGGAGTAACAAATGGAATATATTGTTGAAAAAATCGGTATGAGCCGTACTATCACAGTTCCTGCAAAACCAGTTACTCTTTTAAGAGTTCTTGATGCTCAGGTGTGTGAAGTTAATGATGGTAAAGCTATTGTTGCGTACAACAGTGGTAAAAAAATGAATAAAGCAATTGAAGGTCAACAGAAGAAATACAACCTTCCTGCAGAATTTAACCGTTTTGTTACTTTAGATGTAGTAAATGCTGAAGCTGGTGAGTTAGATATAACTCCATTAACAGAAGCTAGCATTCTTAAAACTACTTTTAACACTAAAGGTCGCGGTTTTTCAGGTGCAATGAAGCGTTGGAATTTCGGTGGTGGTCCTGCATCTCACGGTCATAGATTTGGTCGTAGAACAGGTTCTATCGGTAATGCTGAATGGCCAGGTCGTGTTATGAAGGGTAAGAAAATGCCTGGACAATATGGAAATACACAAAATAGTGTAAAAAATGAGATCGTTTCTTTCGATGCTGAAAACAAAATCATTGCGGTTTTAGGTTCAGTTTCAGGTGCTAACGGTTCTTTAGGTCGTGTAAAGGTAGCTAAATAATGAGCGCAATCGTTTTAAATGAAAAAATGGAAAAAGCATCAGAGTTAGCATTACCAGAGTCTTTCTCTGGAATCAACCCTCATAACCTTTACCTTTATGTGAAATCTGCTCAAGCTGCACAACGTGCGAATACAGCGATTACTAAAGGTAGAAGTGATGTACGTGGTGGTGGTAAAAAACCATGGGCTCAAAAAGGTGGCGGACGCGCTCGTGCTGGTTCACGTCGTTCTCCAATCTTCGTAGGTGGTGGTAAAGCTTTTGGTTCACAAAACAACCGTAACTACGATTTAAAAGTAAATAAAAAGCAGAAAAAACTTGCTCTGAACTTTGCTTTAAATGAGCATGCACAAAATGGTACTCTCTTTATCGTTGACAGTATCGCAGTAGAGTCTGGTAAAACAAAAGACGCTGCAGCAATATTTAAAAACTTAGGACAAAGAGATACACTTTTTGTAAAAGAATTATTAGATGAAAAAACATACTTGGCATTTGAAAACCTTCAAGCTACTTATGTTGTTGAAGCTAATGAGTTAAACGCATACTTAGCTGCTAACTATCGCTCACTTGTGATAGAAAAAGCTGTATGGGAAAATCTTGTAAGTGAGGCTAAGTAATGGCAGATATTACAGATATTAAATCTATACTATATACAGAAAAGACTTTAGGTTTACAAGAAGATGGTGTAATTGTTGTTCAAACATCACCACGTATGACTAAAACAGGTCTTAAAGAGGTGTTTAGAGAGTATTTCGGAATTATTCCTTCAAAGATTAACTCTCTCAATCAAAGCGGAAAAGTAAAACGTTTCCGTGGTGTAGCTGGTAAGCAAAATGACTTCAAAAAGTTTTATGTAACTTTACCAGAAGGTGCACAAATAGAAAGTTTGGCGGTATAAGATGGCAATTAAAACTTATAGACCGATAACTCCGTCTCGTCGTTTTTATACGAATGTAGATAGTTCAGATATCACTGCTAAAGCTAGCGTTCGTTCATTATTAGTAAAACTTCCAACAACTGCTGGTCGTAACAATAATGGTCGTATTACATCTCGTCATAAGCAAGCGGGTGCAAAAAAACTTTACAGAATTATTGACTTTAAAAGAAACAAGTTCAATATTCCTGGTACTGTTTCTACTATCGAGTACGATCCGTACCGTAACTGTAGAATTGCACTTATTACATATGCTGACGGTGAAAAAAGATACATCCTTCAACCAAAAGGTTTAGAAGTAGGTGACAGAGTTGAATCTGCTGAATCTGGTTTAGATGTTAAACCTGGTAATGCTATGAAACTTCAAAACATTCCTGTTGGTACACTTGTTCATAATGTTGAGCTTAAAGTTGGAAAAGGTGGACAAATGGTACGTTCAGCTGGAACATCTGCTCAGATTATGGGTCGTGATGGTAAATATGTATCTTTACGTATGCCTTCATCAGAGATGCGTTTAGTTCTTGGTGAATGTTTAGCAACTGTTGGTGCTGTTGGAAATGAAGAGTTTGCAAATATCGTAATTGCAAAAGCTGGTCGTCAACGTCACTTAGGTATTCGTCCTCAAACTCGTGGTTCTGCGATGAACCCTATTGATCACCCACATGGTGGTGGTGAAGGTAAAACGAATTCAGGTCGTCACCCAGTTACTCCTTGGGGTAAACCAACTAAGGGTGCTAAAACTCGTCGTAAAAAAGCTAGTGATAAACTAATTATTACACGTCGTAAACCAAATGCAAAAAGGGTAGGCTAATATGGCTCGTTCAGTAAAAAAAGGTCCATTCGTAGATGCGCATTTAATAAAAAAAGTTGAAGCAGCGAAAGCTAGCGGAGACAAAAAACCTATTAAGACTTGGTCAAGAAGATCTATGGTTCTTCCTGAGATGGTTGGTTTAACATTAAATGTTCATAATGGTCGCCAATTCGTTCCTGTATATATCACAGAGAACCACATTGGTTATAAACTTGGTGAATTTGCACCAACTCGTACATTCAAGGGCCACAAGGGCTCTGTTCAAAAGAAGGGGTAGTCATGGCTAGAGCATTATTAAAATTTATCCGTGTATCACCTATTAAATCTCGTCTTATTGCACGTGAAGTGCAGGGTATGAATGCTGAAGAGGCTATGGCAGCTTTAGAATTCACTCCAAATAAGGCAGCAAAAATCATCTCTAAAGTAATTGCATCTGCAGTTGCAAACAGTGGTGAAGAAGCTGAAGATTGTGTAATTACATCATGTCGTGTTGACAATGGTCCAGTACTTAAACGTTTCCGTCCACGTGCTCGTGGTATGGCTTCAGGTATTAGAAAACCAACAGCACATATCTTAGTAGAAGTAGAGGGTAAATAGTATGGGTCAAAAAGTCAATCCTATTGGTTTACGTCTTGGAATCAACCGTAACTGGGAATCAAGATGGTTTCCTAACTTTAAAACTGCTCCTGCAGCTTTAGGTGAAGATCACAAGATAAGAACATTTTTAAAGAAAGAACTTTACTATGCTGGTGTTTCTAACATCATCATTGAAAGAACAGTTAAAAGACTTCGTGTAACTATCGTTGCTGCTCGTCCTGGTATTATTATCGGGAAGAAAGGTGCTGATATTGAGAAGCTTAAAACTGCTGTTCAAAAACTTGTTGGTAAACCAATTTCTATCAACATCAAAGAAGAGAAAAAAGCACAAACTTCAGCACAACTTGTTGCTGAAAATGTTGCTACTCAATTAGAGCGCCGTGTTGCATTTAGACGTGCAATGAAGAAAGTTATGCAAGGTGCACAACGTTCTGGTGCTAAAGGTATCAAAGTAGCTGTTGCAGGTCGTCTTGGCGGTGCTGAAATGGCTCGTACTGAGTGGTACTTAGAGGGACGTGTTCCTCTTCATACACTTCGTGCTAAGATCGATTATGGTTTCGCTGAAGCACATACTACATACGGTATTATCGGTGTTAAAGTATGGATTTTCAAAGGTGAGGTACTTACTAAAGGTATTCCTGCTGAAGCTAAAGAAGAGAAAAAAGAGCGTCGTGGTAGAAAACCAGCAAGACGTGAAAATAGTGAAAAGGCTGAATAATTATGTTAATGCCAAAAAGAACAAAATATCGTAAAGTAATGAAAGGTCGTAACCGTGGTTACGCTCGTTCAGGTTACAAGTTATCTTTTGGTGACATTGCATTTAAAGCTGTAGAAGCTGGTCGTATCAACTCTCGTCAGATTGAATCGGCTCGTATCTCTGCAACTCGTCACATTAAAAGAAATGGTAAGATTTGGATTCGTGTATTCCCTGCTAAACCATTAACTGCTAAGCCGCTTGAAACTCGTATGGGTAAAGGTAAAGGTGCAGTTGATCAATGGGTAATGAATATTAAACCAGGTCGTATAATTTTTGAAATGGCTGGTGTTCCAGAAGACATAGCTCGTGAAGCGCTAACTCTTGCAATGCACAAGTTACCATTCAAAACAAAAATAATTACTGCGGAGATGAGCAATGAAATATTCTGATTTAGCAGATAAAAGCACAGCAGAACTTCAAGCGATGCTTAAAGAGAAAAAGACTGAACTGTTTACTCTCAAGATTAAACAAAAGATGATGCAATTACAAAATACTAGCGAACTTAGCGTTGCTAAAAAAGATATTGCACGAATCAATACTGCACTTGCTGCAGTAGCAAACTAGGGGACGAGCAATGGCTAATAAACGTGAAATTCAAGGTAACGTAATTAAAATTGCAGGTGACAAAACAGTATCTATTGTTGTTGAGCGCCGTGTAATGCATCCTCGTTATCATAAAGTTGTCAAGCGTTTCAAAAAGTACTTGGTACATGATGAGCGTAATGAAGTAAAAGTTGGAGATGAGATTATTGCAATCGAATGTCGTCCACTTTCTAAGACTAAATCTTTTAGACTTAAGTCAGTTGTAAAAGGAGCGTAGTATGATTCAAGGTTTTACTCGTTT